>CAWCEB010000163.1:0-40472 GCA_963794105.1 uncultured Actinomycetes bacterium
GGCTGCCTGAGGAGATTGCGGTCTCGGGGCCACCAAACCGGCTAATACGGATGTGTCGCCACGGCATTTTGCGAGCCTAGCACTCAGGTTTGCCCGTCATCATGTCGTGGTGACGATTGCGGAAATTGGGCGCCTTAGCCGCACGTCGTGGCGCGCAGACAAGCACTGCAGCAAATTTTGATCGTCACATCGCACTTCAGATCAACAAGCTCCTTTGCGATTAAATCCAGTCTTTCGAAACTGCCCCTGCTTGCACTGTCCCAAAACCGGTCCTCAAAAATGAGGTCGCCCTCGGTATAACCGACATCTTTGAAGCCAGCTCGAAACGAGGGAAGGTCGGCTTGCGACTCGGCACTTTCCGCTTGCCAGAGCACGCCAATCCGGAAATCTTGTTGGGTTGTGCCCGCGTCGCCAGCGGCCAAGCTGCCGCCCCACCGACAAGACCAATGAACTCGCGCCGCCAGATCTTCGCCCCCTCGCGGATGGACCCCGATTTAGCGCCCAATACCTATTTATTGGAAGCCCGCGTCGAACGGCGATTCCGGTCCCCGGTATCTGCCGAGGCGCGGCCAGATGAATGGCAAACAGCTTCGGCCCGCCGTGGTGATATATTCGAGCAGACGTGTAAGCTGTGGCGCATCGCGGTTCTCCTGCTCGATGCGGAGATCGAAGAAAGCAGCGTGAGAACGCCAGGGTAGCACTCTGGAAGAGGGGATGCCGGTTTGGGTGATGCCGTTTTCACCCAAACTTCACGCTGATCCTTCGGATTACGAAAAGTCCAGGACAGATCCGAGGTCTCGAGGAATCGATTTCCACCACCTCAAACACATTCTGGATCTGATTTTTGGTGACACGCGGTCTTGTTTTGTTGCACCTGGGCCGCACAGTGAATAGGTCCCGAGGAGCACGCCAGGTATCGAGCGGACCTCACCGATCTGAGATCATTCGCCCTGGGCCACATCCTCGTATTCTTCCAACATGCTGTCGCTCATGTGTCCCAAATGTTCGAGGCCGCTGATCTCCTCGATCGAGCTATATGCAAGGTAAGAACAGCTTTCATAAAGCGGTCCAGGATCCAAAAGCGAAAAAACAGGCCGCGTGATCTCACGCAGGACCTTCTCTCGCCGCTCGTCGGGGGCAACGACATGCAGTCGTATGTTCATGTTCGGCTGCAGAGCCAAGAGGTCAGCCATTCGAAGGATCCCCGAATAGACTGCTGTCGTGTGCTCGACCTCAAAAGCGCGAGCCATGGCCCTGTTCCTAAGCCATCGACGTCAATCTGCTCGATGGTCCGAAGTGTAGTGTCATCATAGTTCAAGGGGAGGACAGAGAAAAGCCGGTCACGCAGACCATCCGGTAGCATAGAGCTCACCTCTACCCGGTCGGAACGTGGTATCCAAACGTGGAAGCCCATCTTAAGCCCAATTTCGGCGACCATTGCTTGAACCTTATGCGAGGTTCTGACCTCACCTTCTCCAGGTGCGGCGATCTCAATTTCTTCAACCTTTGGCGGTTCCGGCACGGTTACCACGACGTCGCGATCAATCTTGCGGACTACCTGAGGCCCGGAGAGCAGACGGCGATCGGCTTGACTGAGTGGAAAGGGCCGCCGCTCTACGCCTTGTGTTTGCAGCAGCTTTTGAAGGTAAAGGCCGTCTGCTTCCGGCAGCTCTCGTAGCGAAGCGCGGAAGTTTGCCCTCTGAGCCCAGCTGGGGGCGCGTGGCGGGATATCCCGGGTATTTGACAGCGCAGTCCAGACTTCCGGCTGGTGAATAGGAATGCTGTGCTCGGGGTCGAGCATCACAATCGGGCTCACACGGAATCGGATCGTGAAGGGGTCCGGATCCGCAAAATCGGAGCATCGTCCTCGAAAGCCGCGCTCTCAACCTTTAGCAGCCCGCACCAGCGCGAAAGTCCAACCAAGTAACAGACGAACAAATCGCCAGGGGCGACGCGGTCGGCCGTTTTCTTTTGCGCTACCCTGAAGCCGCTCACAGCGGCTCAGTGCTCGCGGAAACCTTCCCACGTCAGTCCGGTGAACAGGTCTAGGTAATGTTTCATGAGCTGGCCGGAAGAGAATCTTGTCTCGTCGGCCTCTAACACGCCGTGGTCACATCCGTGGCTCACATTTACAGCTAGTGTGTGGATATGGCTGAGGGCAAATTCGTCTCCTACCTTCGGGTATCAACAATCAAGCAAGGCCGCTCCGGGCTAGGTCTCGAAGCCCAACGCGCCGCTGTGGAAACGTTTTTGGATGGCGGTCGGTGGAAGATCATTGAAGAGTTCGTAGAGACCGAGAGCGGGAAGCGCGACGATCGCCCGGCTCTGCAGCGGGCACTCACGTCGTGCCGCATTCACGATGCGACGCTTCTGATCGCGAAGTCAGACCGCCTTTCGCGCGACGCAGCCTTCCTCCTCAACTTACAAAAAGCGGGCGTGAGGTTTGTCGCGTGTGACATGCCTGAGGCGGACAACTTTACGGTGGGTATTTTCGCATTGCTCGCGCAGAAGGAGCGCGAGCTCATTTCCTCACGGACCCGAGAAGCCCTTGCGGCGGCAAAGCGGCGAGGAGTGAAGCTCGGTGGAGACAGGGGAAATCTTCCTTCTGTTGCCCGACAGGGCACGGCCGCAAGCGCGCAAATCAGATCCAGAAAGGCTCACAAACGAGCTGACGATCTCATGCAGATCATCGCGCCGCTGATGGGCGCTGGCCGGTCGATGTCCGCTATTGCAGCCGCGCTTAATGAGAGGGGCATTCCGACGGCTCGAGGGTGCGGCTGGCAGCCAACACAGGTTAGCAGGGTAATCGCCCGCTCGCACAATCCGAAATTCAACCAAAGGACGAAACCTTATGAGTAAACGAAAATACAGGCGTTTAACCCCGGCAGAATGGGCGGAGGCAAGGGCACTTTGGGAGAGCGGTGAAACCGTTCTGCAAGAGCTTTCCGTTCGGTTCGGCGTTTCTGAAAGAGCGCTGCAAGCGCACTTCGCAAAACATTCGACGCTCAAGGGATCGAAAGCCAAAGAGCTGGCGGCTGCTGTGCAGGAGACCGTCTTTGCGGACATCTTTGAAGATCCGGCTGCTGCTCGTGCGAAGGGGCGGCAAGCACGGACTGCGCCTGATCAGAACGCGACGAAAATTGAAGGGCTGATTATGGGGCAGCTGGCTGAGGCCCAAAAGGATCCGGCCAACGCACATCGCGCCTTATCGGCTCTTCGAGCGCTAGCGCTCGCCACGCAGGCACTGGAGAGGGCCCATTCAATGAAGTGGGCATCCTCGGCCTCGATAAGCTGGAAGATGCTCAGGAACTTCCTGTATTGCCGATCATCGACTACTCCGAAGCGCAGATCGAGGAGATCCGGAGAAAGCAGCGGGAGGCCTATCAGAACGAAGGCGAGTGCGCTTCGGAAGAGGAGATCGAGGCATGAACAGATCGTTCCTTTTCGTCTGCAAAAGGGTGATCTCGTCGTGCTCGTCATGGGCCCTCTGATCACGAGCCGTGCTTGGACACATCGAAGTCCTAGAAAAAGGAGGACCCTCGAATAGGGACTGGGATGTGCTCGGGAGGAAAAATCGAGGACGAAATCTTCAGCTACCCACACCGGGATTAGGAACTAAGGCCAAAGTCCTCCCTAGCCAGGGTTGCGGATTGCGCTAGACCTGCGCCAATTCTCATGGTCTATTTAATGGACGGTTGTTCACTCATGCTTACATGGTGCCTTTGTGAGAGGCGACTTGAAACCGTTACTGGTCGCATCCGCCCTGATTATCGCAGACTTGCCCGGAGCTGGTCAGGCCTCAGAGATTGGCTGGCCGGAGGCCGTCAGTAGATTAGCTGGGGAGCGATCCAAGGCAGAAACGTGCGGCGGAGCCCTAAAGACTTACGGCAACCCGCAGCAAGTTGGTCAGGGGCAGCTGGCTTACGGTATCGCTAAGGCGGACTATGACGCTGTCATTGCCGGGCTGGTCACGGCCTTAACTGAAGGTGAAAGTCCAAAAAGCCTTCCCAATTTGGATTCAGCCCTCGATCGAGGCACATCGAACCTTGCGAAATTCTGCGGAAGCGTCGGTAACCTTCTGACTGGCGACGCTGGTCAAAAAGGTGTGCTTGTAGACCTCGTAAAGGGCGCCATCGAACCAGCCGTTCAAGCCCTCTCAGAGGCAGTAGCGGCGATTTACAATAATCATCGAAACGACAACGCTTTGACGAGGGAAACGATCAAGACCCAGTTGGAGGCCGCGAGATGGCCCAATTTTCCAGAGCTCAAAGCCGCCAAGTAACGAAAGGCTGCATATCCTTTCTGGGATTGCTCGGAGTCGCGTTAGCGGCGCCATGCGCGTTTGCGCAAACGCTATATGACCGGCCGGTTCTTGTCACCGAATTGGGTATGCACACGGCCGCGGCCATAGCGGATATCAACTCCGCAGGCCGTTTTATAGTTACCGATCGAACAATATGCTGAACCAGGCAGCAGCGCCGTATTGCTTCCGATAGAACAACTTGTCACCCTTCGCCGAGAAAAATGTCTCGAACGCGTCGCCATCAGTCGGCACCGCATCGGCCGCCCGTCCAGGGGGAATCGTTCGATGTACATCCCGACTGCCCGACGCCGTACTTCTCGTACGCCACCCACTTGCCGTCAGGTGACAGCGCCGGAGCCACGAAGTCGCGGGGTGCGTGAGCTCCTCGAACGGACCGTGGTTCGTGCTGGCGTAGAGCTTCGCTCCCTGTCCCACGGTGAGATACCGATTCGGTGAACGCGTCGTCGAAACCTGGAGGACCGTCACCCGTCCGTCGCGCGAGACGGCATACCGATCGAGGCCTCCCGGCATGATCGTATCGATCGAGGAACGACCATCGACCGGCACGCGAAGAACGCGCGCCGAGGCGAGTCCCTGTGGCGCGACGGAAATCAGCGCCGAGCGGCCATCGGCGCTCCATCCCGGTTGGCTGACGTCTCCGCTACCTACATCGAGCACAGTGCTCGTCCCTCGAGCGATGTCGAACACCCGAATCTCTGTCGTTCCGCTCGAGGTGATGGACTTCGTAAGGAGCGAGCGACCATCCGGCGAGACGTCGAAGCCGGCGTAGTTCGCCGGTGGAACGCGCGAGTGTATCGACGCGACCTTGCGGGTCGAGCCATGCAAGGTGACCGATCGATGGATCGCGCCCGGCGACAAACACCACCGTGCCGTCGTCGGCCACATCGAAGTCCGCAGCGCCGAACAGGTCGCCGCGCACACCGGAGACGACCGGAGTCGGCTCCGATGTCAGCCGCGCTCCCTCGAGCGTCGAAGGCGGCCGACAGCACCACATCGCTGCGCCAGCCAGTACAGGCGACCTCCGACGACCCGCGGTGCCCCCCCGACGATCCCCGCTGTGGAATCGGTCACGTCGAAGGGACGGATCCGTCGGATCGTGCCATCGCTCAGCGAGGCCACGACCATCGGTCCGCCGCGCGACAGCCCCACCGCGTACCGATCGCCGGGGACTGCCGTCGGGAAAGTTCATCACGCCGGTCGAGTCCAACGTCGGTGCTGGTCGGGGCGGACACCCTCATCCGCCTGATTCCGCCACCGCGAGCGACAGACGTGAGAACGCCCGTCTCGACGGCAACCAGAACGCTGCCGTTCGCCAGGTACGCCGCTCCGTTGGGCCGGGAGAGGTCTCTGATGAGGACGCGCGTCTCGCCGTTGTTGAGGTTTGTCTCCCGAAGCTCGCGGCCGCTGAAGTACGCGAGCAGCGACCCATCGTTGGAAAGGAAAGGAGCGAACGCGCCCGCGGTGCCCGGGACGGCCCTGATCGTGTACGAGCTCAGGTCGCGCACGTACAGCTGCACGTCATCTTCAGTCCGCGCGGAGTTGTTCCGATCCAGGCGATTCGCCGTCCGTCGCCACTGATGGTCACCGAGCCCTGGCCACCGGGAGCGTCGAGACTGCCCCTGAACGCGACGCGAATCGAGTCCGGCAAACCGATCGCGAGCTGTCGCGCCGGCTCAGTCACCGCCGCGGGTTTCGCGAGCACGCGACCGACGCCAACGCCGGCAGCCAGCATCGCCGCGCCCACGGCGACAATGGGCCATATGCGCGACGACGGCTTTCGGCGCGCCCGCCCACCGGCTCGAACGGACGCCGGCGCGTCGACGAGCAGTGCGGCGGCAAATTCCGCGGCGCGTGAGTAGCGATCCGCCGGGAGTTTCTCGAGCGCGCGCATGACCGCGTTCTCGACCCCCGCGGGAACCGCCCGGCGCTGAACCGCGAGGCTGCGTGGTTCCTCGGCGAGGAGGCGCGCGACGATCGCCTGCACGTTGGGTCCGGTGAACGGCGGCTCACCGGCGAGCATCTCGTAGGTGACCGCGCCAAGCGAGTAGAGGTCGGAGCGTGCGTCGATCGTCGCGCTCGCCCATCGCCTGTTCGGGCGACATGTACTGCGGTGTACCTAACGACAATCCCGTCTGCGTCATGCGGGCGCCGCCAGCCGTCTGCACGGCGAGGGCGATGCCGAAATCGGCGACCAGTGCGTGCCCGTCACGCAGCAGGATGTTCTCCGGCTTGACGTCGCGATGGATCACGCCCAGCCCGTGGGCGTAGCCGAGGGCGTCGGCCACCTCGCGGGCGATGGAAATGGCGTCGTCGATCGGCAGCTGCTTTTCGCGCTCGAGCCGGTGCCGGAGCGTCTCGCCGGTCACGAGCGGCATCACGTAGTACAACAGGCCGTCAGCCTCGCCGCTGTCGAGGAGCGGCAGGATGTGCGGATGCTGCAGGCGCGCGGTTGTCCGGATTTCCGAAAGAAAGCGCTCGCTGCCGAGAGCCGCGCCGAGTTCCGGGTGCAGGACCTTGATGGCCACGTCGCGCTGATGCTTCAAATCGACCGCGCGATACACGGTTGCCATTCCGCCTGCCCCCAACTCGCGCTGGACCTCGTAGCGGTCGGCGAGGGACCCGGTGAGGCGCGTGAGGACGTCCGTCATCGGCGCGAGCCCGTCATCGAGTAGATCAGCGTTCTCATTCCACAAACTAGCTCTGAGCCGCTTGCGCGCCTAACGCGTTCAGCTAAGCTGCGGGCGAATCAAACAGTGAAGCGAAGCGAGCAACCTTAAATCGCGTGCCAGCTTCAGTGAGTGTCAGGTGGCGTGTTGGCGATTCATCGCCACTCGGGCGAGCTGAGCCAATTCTGCTGAATAGACTTGTCGCAGAAACCGCGGTGCGAGCAATTTCTCCAACCATCCGCGCAAGCCGTCCTTGCGATATGCAGTTGCAATTGTAACGCGCGCGGCAGCGGGGTCCACCGGTTCGACAACAAACGTTGTGACGATGCCATCGCTCAGAATTCTCAGTTCCCGACCGGGATGGGCTCGGTAACATCGGCGATTGCACACTTGACCTGCCGAATGCCTTCATCTCGAAGCGGGTCCCCGGGTGCCTTCGCCGCGACCCCCGTCGAGAACCTCCAAGGACCGAAATACTCTGGCGGCAGGATGCTTGGATGGCCGTCATTGTAGTCGGCGATGATCTCGTACAATAAAGAGGCGGGTGCGCGAATTGTGGCGGAGGCTGAGATGCTGATGTGGGGCATGGGGTACCGATTGAGCGTACGAGCCGCGCGGCCTAACACCGGAGTCAAGCTGCAAAGGAATCAATAAGAGTTTGCGGAGGAGCCGCAACTCTGCGGCACGCCATCGACTCCGCGAATTCGGCAGAAAAAGCCTTGATCCACTGCTTGACAACAAAAGTTGTCAAGGCTACCATCTCCTCATGCTCGACATCCAAGTCATCGATGATCCGGCGGCGGCGACGGTGGCCTTGGAGCCGATGCGGAGTCGACTCCTCTCCGAGCTGGCCGCGCCCGCCTCGGCGGCGACGTTGGCCACGCGGGTCGGCCTGGCTCGGCAGAAGGTCAACTACCACCTGCACGCGCTGGAGGCGCACGGGCTGGTGCGGCTGGCCGAGGAACGCAAGTGGGGCGGGCTGACGGAACGGCTGCTCGTGGCGACGGCCGCTTCCTACGTCGTTTCGCCGAGCGCCCTGGGCCCGGTCGCCGTTGATCCGAATCGGGAAGTCGATCGGCTGTCCGCGAGCTATCTCATCGCCCTGGGCGCACGGGTCGTCCGCGAGGTGGGCGACCTCGTTCGTCGTGCGAAAGAGGCGGGCAAACGCCTGGCGACCCTGGCGGTGGATACCGAGGTTCGCTTCCGGTCGGCGACGGACCGGGCGGCTTTCAGCAACGAACTCACCGAGGCCATCACGAAACTCGTTTCGAAGTATCACGATGAATCCGCCCCCGGCGGCCGCGCGCATCGCCTGGTGGTCGTGGCGCACCCTCTGCCGCAGAAATCCGATCCCAAGGAGCCATCATGAGCGTGAAGAAAGAAGCCTCCGGACGCCGTTCCGTCCAGGTCGAAGTCGAGGTCCCCGGCACGCCGGAGGAAGTCTGGCAGGCCATCGCCACCGGGCCGGGTATTTCGTCCTGGTTCGTGCCGACCGAGTTCGAGGAGCGCGACGGGAAGCCCGTCGCGGTGAAGTTGAACTTCGGCCCGGGCATGGAGTCCCGTTCCGCCGTGACGGCCTGGGATCCGCCGCGGATGTTTGCCGCGCAGGCCGAGGGCTGGGGCCCGGCTCGCCGCCCATCGCGACCGAGTGGAGCGTCGAAGCGCGCGCGGGAGGCGTCTGCCTCGTCCGCGTGGTGCAAAGCCTCTTCGCCAGCACCGACGACTGGGACAACCAGCTGGAAGGCACCGAATCCGGCTGGCCCGGCTTCTTCCGCACCCTGCGGATCTATCTCACGCACTTCCGCGGCCAACGCTCCGCGATCATGCAGTTCGATGGCTCCCGTCGCGGGAACCGAAGCGGAGGCCTGGGAAACGCTGACCGCGGCATTGGGACTGAAAGGCTTGAGCGTCGGGCAGCGTTGGACGGCGCCCGCGGGTGTCCCGGCGCTCAGCGGCGTGGCGGAGTACGTCACCCAGAGTCCGTACGACGCCCTGCTGCGGCTCGACAAGCCGGGGCCGGGCGTAGCCGCCCTGGGCGCCTTCAACTTCGGCGGCCAGAGCATGGTTGCGCTGAACTTCTACCTTTACGGCGATCAGGCGGCCGGAACCGTCGCCCGCGAGACACCGCTCTGGCAAGCGTGGTTCCAAGAACGCTTCCCGATGCCGACGGAGCCGAGCCGAGACAAGAATGAGAAAACTCAAGATAATCGAGCACGTCTCGCTGGACGGCGTGATGCAGAACTCTCGTCGACGACAACGACTTCCCCTACGGCGACTGGACTCGCATCGTATCGAACGCCCGCTGGCCGAGACATGGTTATGGCGATTCACGGCGAGCGCTTTGATCTGGTGCTCGGCCGTCGCACCTACGATCTGTGGTCGGGCAGCAATACGTACGCAGTCGAGGAGCCAGCAGGCCGTATTGCTCCCTCGCCAATCACAGCGACGCCCCCGCGCGATACGTGCTCGTCTGCACGCCCGCGGGCTTCGAGCGCCACTGGGCGCGCGTCGCCGCCGAGACGGCCGGCATCGAGCCGCCCGCGTGGGCGCTGCAGCCGATCCCTGAGGTCACGGTCATCGGTCCGCCGATCGCGGCGGCGGGTGACCGAGCTCGATGACAGCGGCCTAGTCCGGCCGGCCGCCGTTGGGCGCGAACTGCTCCGTGATCGCGTCCTCGAGGCCCGGGTCGAGGACGAGGAGCACCTCGTCGCCGGCCTCGATCATGGTGTCGGCCTTCGGGACGAAGCCGCCGTCCTCGCGCAGGACGCAGATGATCAGCGCGCCGTCCGGAAGCGTCGATCTCGCTGACCGCGCTGCCCGGCGGCCGGGGCGCCGTCGGTGACCTCGACCTCGATGATCTCGAGCTTCTCGTCGCGCAGGTCGAGCAGGTGGACGAGGCCGTAGGACGGGACCTCGTGCTCGATCAGGCGCAGGATCAGGTCGGTCGCGCTGACCGCAGGCTGGATGTCGAGGAGCTCGAACCAGCGCCGGTTTCGCGGGTTGTTGACGCGGGCGATGATCCGGTCGCAGAGGTACTTCTCGCGCGCGATCTGGCAGATGAGGATGTTGTCCTCGTCGTCTCCGGTGACCGCGATGACGAGCTCGGCGCGGGCGATGCCGGCGCGCTCGAGCACCCAGAGCTCGGTGGCGTCGCCGTACTGCGCGACGTGCTCGAGCTCTTGCTCGATCGTCAGGTAGCGGTTGCGGTTGTTCTCGATGAGCGTGACCTCGTGGCCCTTGCCCATGAGCTCGCGCGCGAGGTTCCAGCCCGACCTTGCCGCCGCCGGCGATGATCGCGTACATCAGCCTCGGCCACCACGGTCGTGAACTGCTCGATCGCGATCTTCGTCGGGCAGATGGTCTCGAGCCCCTGCTCGGCGTACCAGGCCGCCCGGGCCGGGTCCATGATGCGCGCGACGACGCGATCGACCCCGAAGCCCCGCTGGGCGATCTGCGCGATGGTGAGGTTCGTGTTGTCGCCGTCGGTGGAGGCGATGAAGATGTCGGCCGCGCTCGATCCCGGCCTCCTCCAGCGCGTCGGCCTCGATCGCGTGGCCGACGGTGAACAGGCCGCCGGCGTCCTCCCAGGACGTCTCCATCCCGGAATCCAGGCGCTCGTGCGAGAGCGGGTCCTCGTCGAGCACCGAGACCTCGTGACCTGCGGCCAACGCGCTGCGCGCGACGGACGAGCCGACCCTGCCTGCACCGACGATGAGCACGAACACCGACGAGGACTCTAGTCGGTCTGATCAGGTCCGGCAGGCTCGGCAGCGACAGGCTTCGCCGGCGTGTCCTGAGCGGGCGGCGCGGTCAGGATCACCTGGCACGGCGCCTTGCTGACCACGTACTTGGTCACATCCCCCACGAAGTTGTCCATCGGGCCGCCGCGTCCGCCGAGCAGCGCCCCGCCGCGGATCCTCGACGGCTGGCTCGGCGGCGAGCACCACCGCCTCGACGCCGCGCCGGCGCGCCTCGTCCACGATCGCCTGGCCGGTGCGCCGCGCCCGGACGGTCGCCGTCGCGACCTCGACGCCCTCGTACTCCTCCCCCACCGCCTTGGCCCGCCGCAGCGCCTCGCGCGCCCGCTGCAGCTGGGCGTCCGGGAGGCGCGCGTCGAGCGGCAGCGCCATCGGCACCTCGAAGATCCAGAGCGCCTCGATCGTCGCGCCCTCCTCGGAGTCGAAGGCGTCGTGCTCGTGCCCCGCCAGCCGCCCGGCCGTCTGGATGATGTCGTCGTCCAGCGGCGTTGCCGAACAGCGGGACGAGGATCGAGCCGTACTCGAGCTCACGCGTGGCCTCGCGCCGCAGCGCCTTCTCGGGCACGAGCGACGCGCTTGGTCAGCGACTTGCCCTGCGTCGTGCGGTACACGACGTACAGCAGCAGGCCACCCGCCATCCAGCCGAAGCCCGACGTAGCGCGCGCCCGCGTGCAGGACGATCACGCTGACCCACGCGACGAACGAAAGCACGGCGCCGACGGCGGCCGGCAGCGGCAGCTCGCCGCCACGGAAGCGCACGCTCAGCGGCATCTTGTACGGCCGGTCGCGGTCGGGCTCGCGATAGCGCAGCCTGCAGATCGAGGCGTGCGCGATCGTCAGCCCCAGCAGCGCGCCGAACGCGAAGATCCCGACGAGGAAGTCGAGGTCCTGCGGGCGCGGTCAGCGCGCCCGCGATCGCCCCGGCGATCACGATCAGCACGAACGGCGTCGAGCGCGTCGGGTGCAGCCGGCCGAGCGCGCGACGGGATCTGGCGGTTGGTCGACAGCGAGTAGGCCAGGCGAGAGAGCCCGAGCATCGCCGAGTTCGCCGCTGCGACCAGCGTCGCCGCGGCGGCCGCCGCCACCACGTACTTGAGCGTGTCGCGCAGCCAGTGCTGCGGGAAGCTCTCGGCGATCCCGAGCATCGGCGCCTCGAGGAAGTTGCGCGACAGCGAGGTCGCGTTGCCGCGGACCGGCAGCGCGGTCAGCGCGACCGTCGCGATCCCGACGTAGACGATCATGATCGTCGCCGAGGCACTCATGATCAGCCGCTTCAGGCCCGCTCGGCCGACTCCCACCTCGCCCGCGAGGCCGGAGGCGGACTCGAGCCCGGTGAACACGACCACCGCGACACCGCCGGCGAAGATCACGTCGTCCCACTGCGGCGTCGTCCCGAGGTGGATCGGGTCGAGCAGCTCGTGGATGTCGAAGAACTGGATCAGCCCGAGGACGATCAGGACGACCTGCAGCGCGATGTCCGCCAGCACCAGCGCGGTGATCCGGTTCACGCGCGTCCGCGAGAAGCCGCGGATGTTGCGCACCACCACGTAGCCGACGATCGCCAGCGACAGCACCAGCTCCTGGCTGCCGGAATCGAACTCCGGGTGGAACACGGCGAGGTAGTTCGTCGCCGAGAACGCCGTGACCGCGATCAGGATCGTGTAGTCCAGGAGGATCGCCCAGCCCGCGATGAACGACCACAGCTCGTTGAAGGCGTAGCGGGCGAAGACCGTCGAGCCGCCACGGTCCTGGTGCAGCGACGAGCCCTCGACGTAGGTCATCGCCGCGAGCACGAACATCACGCCCGCGAAGAGGAAGACGAACGGCGTGACGCCGAGCGCGTGGTCGGCGACCACGCCGAGCGAGAAGTAGATCGCCGCCGCGACGGACGTGTAGACGATCGCGAACAGCGCCGGCGAGCCGAGCGTCCGCCTTGCGACCGACCGGTGGTGCGGAGTGTCGGGCACTACGACGCCCGCCTGCGATGCTCGGCCCACATGCCGCAGCGCGCCCGCCACCGCCAGCAGCACGCCGAACAGCAGGCCGACCGAGGTCGCGCCGCCGCCCGCCACGAGCGTCCTCACGACGATCGCGATGCCCAGCAGCAGCGTCAGCACCGGAAGGACCCGGTCGTTCACGTCGCCGGCTCCGACTGGATGATCACGCGGCACGGCCGCTCGGTGAGCACGGTCTCGACCGTCTTGCCGAAGATCGTCGCCCCCTGCGCGCGGCGGCAGCGGCATCACGATCGCGCGCGCCTGCATCTCCTTGGCCTCGGTGACGATCAGCCGCCCCGCCCCACCCGGCGCGGACCTTCTCGACGTGGCCCGACACCCGCCGGCCGCCCTGCAGGCGTGCCTGCTCGATGACCGCTTGGGCGGCAAGCTCCTGGTCGGGCAGCTCGGCGTCGATCGGCGCCGAGTAGGGCACGGTGATCGTCACGAGCACGTGGATGCCGCGCCGGCGGCGCGCTGCGACCTTCGCCGCCGTCGCGATCGCGCCCTCGGAGTAGTGGCGGGGCTCGAGCGCCACGAGCACGGACTCGTACTCGGCCTCCTTCTCCAACACCGGCTTGGGAACAGCGACCTTCGTCGTCGTGACGAGATCGAGCCCCTGGCGGCGGCGGAACACGACGAAGATCAGCATGCCCAGCGAGAGCCAGGCGACGCCCGCCACCGCGACGTCGAGATGCAGGAACGTCACGACGACGAACGCGAGGCCGGTGCCGAGGCCGCCGAGGACCGCGAACAGCGGGATCGGGCGCCCCGCGACGCGGATGATCCCGGGGCCGCGGTACGGGCGGTCGTGGTCGGGCTGGCTGATCCGCAGCCGGATGACGGCCAGGTGGGCGATCGTGAACGAGAGCATCGCCCCGAACGCGTAGATGTTGCCCAGGAACGTCGCCTTGCCGGGGATCAGCGTGACGCACGCGATCGCGCCGAACACGAGGATCCCGATCCACGGCGTGCCGTACTTCGGATGCAGCCGGCGCAGCCCGTCGGGCATCTGGCGGTGCAGCCCCATCGAGTACACGAGCCGCGACACGCCGATGATGCCCGCGTTCGTGGCGATGATCAGGATCGTCGCCGCGAGGATGCCGACGTACAGCTCGCCGGCTGCCTGCAGCGCGCCCAGGTCCAGGTGCTTGACCACGCCCAGGATCGGGTCGCCCGAGAAGCCGCCCTGGTCCTCACCGACGCCCAGGAGCGTCTGGTAGCTGCCGTCGGCGTTCTGCGTCACCGGCAGCGCGCTCAGCGCGACCATCGGCAGGAACGCGTAGATGGCGAACACCGCGATGACCACGCGCTTGATCGCCTCCGGGATCGTCTTGCGTCTCGTCCTTGGCCTCCTCGGCCATGTTCGAGATCGTCTCAATCCCGGTGTAGGCGATCATGCCCACCGGGATCGCCAGGAAGAAGCTCTTCCACGTCGGCGCCACGCCCAGGTGCACGTTGTTGATCAGCGTGTCCGGCGAGAGGATCAGGAAGAACCCGATCAGCACGAGCAGCAGCTGGGTCAGGAAGTCGGTGACGGCGAGGAAGATGTTGACCCCCGCCGACTCCTGCACGCCGATGACGTTGAGCATGCACAGGAGCACGATCACGCCGGCGCCGAAGATGATGTCCCCGGGGCCGTGGCGCAGTGCGTCCCAGAACAGGCCCCCGACGTAATGCGGCACGAAGTACGCCGAGATGGCGATCGTGATCACGTAGTTGAGCATCTGCGCCCACGCCGCGAAGAACGACCAGAACTCGTTGAACGCGTGGCGCGCGAAGCTCGACGACCCGCCGGCCTCCGGGTACATCGCCGTGGCCTCGGCGTAGGTTGCCGCGGTCAGGTAGAAGATGACGCCGGTGATGATGAACACCAGCGGGGTGAGGCCCAGCGCGAAGCTCGCCACCAGGCCGAGGGCGTAGTAGATCGAGGACCCGACGTTGCCGTAGGCGGTGGAGAAGAGCGCGTTGACGCCCAGGACGCGCTGGAGCCCGTGGAGGCGGCGTTCGGCCATGTCGAGGCCGACAGTCTATGACCGTCTATCGACGGTGCCGCCGGAGGACCGTGAAGCTCAGCTGCCCGGGAGTGGCAACGCGCCCGTCCAGCGTCGCAGCGCTGACCGTGAAGCGGTAGTTGCCGGCCTTGAGGCGCTTCTGCCGCGGCATGTGGCCCTTGAACAGGATCGCGTTCGAGCCGGCCCTCCCCTTGACCGGGAACGACCCGCGCGGGAGGTGGCGGCCCTTGCGGCTGATCTGCTCGAGCTTGACGTTCACCGCGGCGGCGTCGGTCATGTACCACTTGATCGCCGTCCGGCCGCCGGCGCGGAACACCGGCGCCGAGAGCCGCAGGTCGATCAGCCGCAGCGTCGGCGGGAGCACGGTGACGTCGCTGGTGAACGTGTCGTCGTCCGTCGAGGTCTGGTCGGTCGAGGTGCTGGTCGCCGCCGACATCACGAGCGTCCCCACGACCTCCGGGCGCACCGTGAGCAGCACCGTCCCGGCGTCGTCGCGCGCGATCGGGCCGAGGTTGCAGGTCACCGTGTACCCGCCGGCGCACGAGCCGCGTCCCGCGCGCACCTGCAGCGGGGTGGCGGAGAACGGGAGGTTCAGCGTGAGGCCGACGTCCTGCGCCGGGCTCGGCCCCGCGTTGGACACCTTGACCGTGAACGTGAGCGACCGCCCGACCGTCAGCGGCGCCGGCTCGGGGCGCACCGAGACCGACAGGTTCGACAGGCAGGTCGTGTGGCGCGTCTCGTCGCTCGGGCAGAGGTCCTGGGTCTCGTCGCCGTAGCCGTCACCGTCGGCGTCGTGCTCGATGTCGGCGTTGACGAGCAGCTCGCGGCTGGTCTGCTTGTTCGTCGGCATGTGCGCGAGCGCGCCGAGGGCGGGCGTGAAGTAGTACGCCGCGGTCGAGGCGGGCGTGCTGAAGAGCTTGGCGCCGGTGCCGTTGTCCAGCCCGATGACGTCGCCCGCGAGCACCGGGATGCGGGCGGCGAGCGTCGTGGTACCCGCCTCCAGGTTGACCGGGTCGCTGGAGCCGACGCCCGCGTAGTTGCCCCCGCCGGCCGGGCGCAGCGTGCGCAGCTTCGTTGCGGCAGCGGAGGATCCGGCCTTCGCCCGCCAGCGCACGATGACGCCGTCGAACGGCGCGGCGGCCGCGGGCGCACCGGTCGTCGCATCGCCGGTGAAGTACGTGCAGACGACCGCGGACGAGCACACGCTCGCGTTCGCCGCCTTCGACAGGTCCGAGCCGACCGTGGTGGCGGCCTGCGCCGCAGCGGCCGGGCCGAGCGCTGCGAGGACCGTGGCGAACGCCAACCGTCGCCGCATCGTCAGGCGACGCCCTCCACCAGGACGAAGTCCGCGCTGCTCGCCTCGCGCCGGATCGACGCCAGCTGCTGGTAGGCGTCGCTGCGGTACCAGGCCCGCGCCTGCTCGAGCGAGGGGAACTCGATCACGACGGTGCGCTGCGCGTCCCAGGAGCCCTCGACGCACTCGGTCTCCCCACCGCGCACGATGAACCGGCCGTCGTATGGCTCCAGTGTGTCGAGCGTGCCGGCGCGATAGTCGGCATAGCGCTCGTCGTTGCTGATGTTGACCCGGGCGATCGCGTAGCCCTTAGGCATAGAGCTGCTCCATCCGGTCGGCGTACTTCTCGCCGATCGGCTTGCGCTTGAGCTTCATCGTCGGGGTCAGCTCGTCGCCGCCGGGCAGCCACTCCTCCTCGAGCAGCGCGAAGCGCTTGATCTGCTCGACCCGCGAGAGGCGGTCGTTGGCGGCGTTCACCTCGGCTTGAACACGCTCGACGACCTCGGGGTCGCGGGGATCCAGTCCGGCCTCCGGATCGAGCGACAGCAGCGCGACGTTGTACGGGCGGCGATCGCCGACCACGCAGGCCTGGCCGATGAGCGGGCCCGCGGCCTTGAGCGCCGCCTCGATGTTCGCCGGCGACATGTTCTTGCCGGCCGCGTTGATGATCAGCTCCTTCTTGCGGTCGACGATCGTCACGAAGCCTTCGTCGTCGATCTGCGCGACGTCGCCGGTGTGCAGCCAGCCGTCGGCGTCGAGCGTCTCGGCGGTCTTCTCGGGCTGGTTGCGGTAGCCGCGCATGACGACGCCGCCGCGGACGAGCAGCTCGCCGTCGTCGGCGAGCTTGACCTCCACCCCGGGAATCGGCCGGCCGACGGTCCCGAAGCGCGGATCGTCCTTCGACACCATGGTCGCCACGCACGAAAGCTCGCTCATCCCCCAGACCTCCTGAATGACGATGTCGGCGGCGGCGAAGTACTGGAGCACCTCAACAGGCGTCGGCGCGGCGCCGATGACGAACATCTCGCACTGCGTCCAGCCCGAGGGCGCCGCGGATCGCCTCCTTCGGGACGCCGCCGGCCTCGAGCGCCGCCTTCGCCTTCTCCCAGACGCGCGGCACGCCGCCGAACACCGTCGGATGGACCTCGCGCACCACGGACATCACGTCGCGCGGGTCCGGGCAGCACGTGACGCTGTGGCCGTAGGCGCAGAGCGCCGTGTACTGCGATGCCCAGCGGTCGGCGATGTGCGCGCTCGGCAGGAACGAGACCACGCGCCCCGGCTTCAGCGGCCCGTGGAACTCGTCGAGCCCGCGCAGCTCGGCGAGCATGTTGGCGTGCGTCGTCTCGACGCCCTTGGCCGGACCGGTCGTGCCCGACGTGTAGATCAGCGTGAGGATGTCGTCGGGCCCGACAGCGCGCCAGCTCGCCTCGAAGTCGAGGTCCGGATCGGCGGTCGAGCTCGCCGAGCTCCTCGACCAGCACGACGTCGGGGCCGCGGCGGGATCCGTTCGGCGAACGCGCGCTCCACGATCGCGATCCTGTTGCCGGCGTCGCCGAACAGATACTCGATCTGCTCGGGCGAGCTCGTGTTGTAGACGCTGAACGGCGTCGCGCCGAGGTGGATCGCCGCGAAGTCCACGATGTGGAACTCGGGCCGGTTGACCATCATCAGCCCGACCGTGTCGCCGGGCCGGACGCCCAGCCGGTGCAGGCCGCGCGCGACGCGCTCGACCCCGTCACGCAGCTGCGCGCAACGTCAGCTCGGTCGACGCCGTCGGGCGTGCGGCACCGCGACGGCGATCGCCCATCCGCTCCGCGGTGATCTGGAACGCCTCGCACAGCGAGCGCGCGTCGAGCGCGTCGGGGCGCGAGGCCTTGCTCTCCTCGACGGTGGCCATGGGCTGAAGACATCCCTCGCCACGACGAAGGGACTCACGCCCGATGCCAGATCGTCCTAGGTGATGATCGGGATGATCAGGATCGCCACGATGTTGGCGACCTTGATCATGGGGTTGATCGCGGGGCCGGCGGTGTCCTTGAACGGGTCGCCGACGGTGTCGCCGGTGACCGACGCGGCGTGGGCCTCGGAGCCCTTGCCGCCGAACGCGCCGTCCTCGATCAGCTTCTTCGCGTTGTCCCACGCGCCGCCGCCGGCGGTCATGAGGACGGCGAAGAAGAAGCCGACGACGATCACGCCGATGAGCAGGCCGCCGAGGGCCTGCGATCGTCGATCAGGCCGACGATCACGGTCATGCCGATCGGCAGCAGCGACGGGCAGGATCATCTCCCGCTGCGCGGCCCTGCGTCACGAGCGTCGACGGCAGCGCGCGTAGTCGGGCTGCTCGGTGCCCTCCATGATCCCCGGCTTCTCGCGGAACTGGCGGCGCACCTCCTCGACGACCGCGCCGCCGGCGCGGCCGACGGCCTCCATCGACAGCGCGGCGAACAGGCAGACCATCAGGCCGCCGAGCAGCAGGCCCGATCAGCACGGCCGGGTTGTTGATCGTCGAAGACGCGACCGGGTGGTTGACGCCGTTGCGTCCGGCGAGCTCGACGCCTGGAAGCCGGCGAACAGCACGACCGCCGCGAGCACGGCCGAGCCGATCGCGTAGCCCTTGGTGACGGCCTTGGTCGTGTTGCCGACCGCGTCGAGCGGGTCGGTGACGTTGCGGACCTCCTCGGGCAGGTCGGCCATCTCGGCGATGCCGCCGGCGTTGTCGGTGATCGGGCCGAACGCGTCGAGCGCGACGATCAGGCCGGTCAGCGACAGCTGGCCCATGACCGCGACGCCGATGCCGTAGATGCCCTGCGTGCCGCCGCCGCGCGAGCTTCCACGACGCCGAGGATGCCGAGCACGAGCACGAGCGCCGGCAGCGCCGTGGCCTGCAGGCCCTGCGCGAGGCCGGAGATGATGTTCGTCGCGTGACCGGTCTGCGAGGCCGCGGCGGTCTTCTTGACCGGGCCGAAGCGCGTCGACGTGTAGTAGTCGGTGATCACGAACAGCAGCGCCGTGACGCCGATGCCGATCAGCGAGCAGAGGTAGAGCTCGCCCACGCTCGGGACGTCGAGCTTGCTCGCGGCGCTGAACGAGATGTCGTCCATCAGCCACTTGGTGACCGGGTAGAACGCGGCCGCGGCGATGACGCCGGACGCGATCAGGCCCTTGTAGAGCGCGCCCTCGACGTTGTCGGTCTTCGTGCGCACGAAGAACGTGCCGATGATCGACGCGACGATCGCGACGGCGCCGAGCACCAGCGGGTACAGCGCGGCCTGCGTCTGCTCCTGGAACGTCAGGACGCCGAGCAGCATGACCGCGACGGCGGTGACCGCGTAGGTCTCGAACAGGTCGGCCGCCATGCCGGCGCAGTCGCCGACGTTGTCGCCGACGTTGTCGGCGATCACGGCCGGGTTGCGCGGGTCGTCCTCGGGGATGCCCGCCTCGACCTTGCCGACGAGGTCGGCGCCGACGTCGGCGGCCTTGGTGAAGATGCCGCCGCCCAGTCGGGCGAAGACCGAGATCAGCGAGCCGCCGAAGCCGAGGCCGATGAGCGCGTCGACCGCCTCCTTCTGCGATGTGGTCGAAGACCGGTGAGGATGCCGTAGTAGCCGGCGACGCCGAGCAGCGCCAGGCCGACGACGAGCAGGCCGGTGATCGCGCCGCCGCGGAAGGCGACGTTGAGGCGCCGGCGAGACGCCGCCGCGGGCCGCCTCGGCGACGCGCGCGTTCGCGCGGACCGACACGTTCATGCCGATGTAGCCGGTGGCGCCCGAGAGGATGCCGCCGATCAGCGAAGCCGATGGCGACGCAGAGGTTCTGGATCGAAGATCAGCGCGAAGAAGAGGACGACGCCGACGCCGGCGATCACCGTGTACTGGCGGTTGAGGTAGGCCCGGGCGCCCTGCTGGACGGCCCCGGAGATCTCCTGCATCTCGCGCGTTGCCGGGCGACAGCGCGAGCAGCGAGCGCGTCGTCAGAGCGCCATAGAGCACGGCGAGGCGCCGCGCAAACGAGCGCGATGACGACCCCGTGGTTGGTCAGGAAGTCACTCAAGGAAGGGTCCTTTGTGGAGTTCTGGGTTGCTTCGTGGCGTGGCCGGTTCCGTGGCCACGCGAGGAAGAGCAGCGAAGGGCATCGCCTGCTGCGACACCCCGGCCAAGAGGCGGGGCATCCTATCGACTAGAAGCGACGGAAAAGCGTGCCGGTTACTGGCCGGGCACCCAGAGGCGGCCCGATGACTGGGCCGGGCCGGGGTCTTCGGCCTTGGGCTCGGACGGATCCTGCGCCTCGCCCGCGGGTGGGGCCTCGCCCGGCGCGGGCTGCGCCGGGGGCGCCTGGCCGCCGGCGATCTGCGTGTAGGCCAGCTGAAGCTGGCTGAGCGCCTCCCGGATCTGAGCGGCGTCCTGTCCCAGCAGCGGGTCGACGACCGGCAGCAGCGCTCGCACGCCCTCGATCGCCTGGCGCACCTGCTCGGGGTCGCGCTCGCCCTCGGTCCCCGGGCTCAACCCGGCCTTGCGCCCGCCGAGGTTGAGCAGCGAGACGAGTGTCTGGATGAGGACATCCTCGACCCGGATCTGCTTGAGCTGGGCCTCGTAGGCCGCGGCCAGCTCCTCGTCGGTGGGTTGGCGTGGCTCCTGCTCGCTCATGGTGCGGTCACGCCCGCAGCATACGTCTGCACGCGTCTCGCGCACCGTCTCGGCGAAGACGTCGTGCATCGGGACGCCCTCGGCGATCAGCGCGCGCTGGCGCTGGGCGCCGTTGCGCGTCGGGCAGGTCGAGCTCGAGCGCCGTGCTCGGCGCGGACCGGCGCGGTCCATGCCAGCAGCCGCTCCAGCGCGCGCGGCGGTCGGGTATTCGGCGCGCGCCTCGAAGTCGATCATCGTGCCGTCCATGCCGTGGCGCACGGCGCGCCAGAGGTTCTCCTCGAGCAGGCGCCGCGGGTGATCCGGGGCGGGCACGCCCTCGTCGTGGTCGCGGGCGGCCTGCAGGACGCAGGCGGCGATCAGCGCGGCCAGCGCCGTCGGACTCGCGGGCCGTCGTCTGGGCGTCGCAGATGCGCACCTCGACCGTGCCGAACGAGAAGTGCGGGCGGACCGACCACCAGACCTGCGTGTACTCGAGGATCGAGTTGGTCCGCACGAGGAGCTCGAGGTAGTCGCGGTAGCGCCGCCCAGGAGCCGTAGGCATCGGGGATGCCGCAGCGCGGGAACGACTTCGTGAAGGACTGGGTGCGGGCGGAGTGCAGGCCGGAGTCGCAGCCCGTCGAGGTACGGCGAGCTGGCGCTGATCGCCAGCAGCTGCGGCAGGACCGGGCGCAGCCGGTCGCAGACCTTCACCGCGCGGTCGATGTCGCGGATGCCGACGTGGACGTGCAGCGAGAACGTGTTGTTGCGCCGCGCGACGTACTGCAGGCCCTCGACGACCCCGCGGTAGTGCTCGGTGTCGATGTTGGCTGCTCGCGGTAGTCGGCCCACGGGTGCGTGCCGGTCGAGCCGAGCGCGACGCCCGTGCGCGGCGGCGAGCGCGAACAGCCGCGCGCGCGCGTCGCGCTGGCGAGGCGAGCGCGTCGGCGAAGTTCTCGCCGCGGCCGGAGCGGATCTCGATCTCGCTGGCGATCAGCTCGCCGGCGACCGAGTCGCCGAGCACCGGGTCCGCCTCGGCCGCGTCGCGCAGCTCCTCGAACCGCGGGACCATGTCCAGCGACGTCCGGGTCCAGGATCGCGAACTCCTCCTCGATCCCGACGGTCGAGTCGGTCGAGGCCGCGAAGGCCTCGGGCACGGCCTCGAGGTCGACGGGATGACTCGAGCGGTCACGTCAGGTAGAAGTACAGCGCGTAGAGCAGGTCGACGGCGGGGCTCGAGGTGTGGACCGTGACCTCCGGCGGCACCTGCAGCAGCGCCTCGGAGTAGTTGAAGATGATCTTCACCCCCGCGTCGACCAGCTCGTCGGCGAGCGCCTGGGCCGCGGCCGTCGGGACCGCGAGCACGCCACGACGATGTCCTCGTCCTCGACGATCTGGCGCAGGTCGTCGACGGCGCGCACCGTCTGCGGGCCGACCTTCTCGCCGACCTTCTCGGGTCGGCGTCGAAGATCGCGACGACGCGGAAGCCGTGGTCGGCGAAGATGTCGCTGGAGGCGATCGCCTTGCCGAGGTGCCCGGCGCCGAACAGCGCGATGTTGTGCTGGCCGGCGGTCCGCAGGATCTTGCGGATCTGCGAGACGAGGCTGTCGACGTTGTAGCCGACGCCGCGCTTGCCGAACTTGCCGAAGCCCGATCAGGTCGCGGCGGATCTGCGTCGAGTTGACGTGCGTGCAGTCGCTCAGCTCCTGGGAGGAGATCGTCTCCTTGCCCTCCTTCTTGGCCTGCGTGAGGACCTGGAGGTAGCGCGGCGAGCCGCGCGGCGACGCCAAGCGACAGGCGTTCGCGGTGGCCCCGTTCGGGCTCGGTGGCGTCACCGACGCTCATGCAGTCGCACTCTACGAGGCGCCGGCGCAGGTCCTGCTCGTCGACGAAGAAGTCGTACAGCTCTTCGCCGTCGAGGGTGATGACGGGGATCCGCTCGAGGTAGCGCTTGAAGAGCTCGTCGTCGGAGTCGATGTCGACCTCGTCGAAGGGCTCGCCGATGCGCTCGCAGGACGAGCCGGGCCTCGTCGCAGAGGTGGCAGCCCGGGCGGCCGTAGAGCACGCAGCCGCGCTCATCAGGCGTTCGCGTAGACGTCGAGCCCCAGGTAGTCCGGGAACTCGACGCGGTCCGTGAAGCGCGCGGCCGAGGCGATCATCGCCGCGTTGTCGGTGCACAGCTCACGCGGCGGGACGTGCAGGCGCACGCCGAGCTGCGCCAGGCGTTCGCGCAGCGGCCCGTTCGCCGCGACGCCGCCACCGATCGCCAGCGTGTCGTGGCCGGTCTGCTCAGCGCCGCGCTCGACAGCGCAGCGCCAACGCCTCGACGATCGCGTGCTGGTAGGACGCGGCGAGGTCGGCGCGCCGGCGCTGCGACTCGGCCTCCCCGAGATCGCGGACCTTGTACAGCAGCGCGGTCTTCAGGCCGGCGAAGGAGAAGTCCAGGCCGCCGACCCGACTCGCGATCGGGAAGGCGAAGGCATGGGGGTCGCCCTCGCGCGCCAGCTTCTCCAGCGGCGGGCCGCCGGGGAACGGCAGGCCGAGCAGCCGCGCGCCCTTGTCGATCGCCTCGCCGGCGGCGTCGTCGAGCGTCTGGCCGAGCGTCGTGTAGCCGTCGTGGGCGCAGACGTCGGCGAGGAAGGTGTGGCCGCCGCTGGCGACGAGGCACAGGAACGGCGGCGAAACCGGATCCCCCCACCCTCCGGCCTCAGGAAGTTCGCCGCGACGTGGCCCTGGAGGTGATCGACCGCTGCGAGCGGCAGGCCGCGCGCGCCGGCGATCGCCTTGGCGGTCTGGACGCCCACGAGCAGCGCGCCGACCAGCCCCGGCCCGCGCGTCATCGCGACGAGGCCGACGTCGTCGAGCGTGGCGCCGGCGGTGGCGAGCGCGTCGTCGAGCACGGCGTTGGCGAGCTCGAGGTGATGGCGGCTTGCCACCTCCGGCACGACGCCGCCGTAGCGGTCGTGCACGCCCTGGCTGGAGATCACGTTCGCGAGGATCTCGCCGTCGGCCGTGACGAGCGCTGCGCAGGTGTCGTCGCAGCTGGTTTCGATGCCGAGGATCAGCTGGGTCAGGGTCTGACCCGAAGCACCGCGAAGCGGTCGCAAGGTCAACCGACGCCGACGTTGGGGATGTCGTCGAGGCGACCGACGAGCGTCGCGGGCGTGCGCCACATGATCACGGCGTCCTCGCCGTTGTCCTGGTAGTAGCGCGGGCGGCGCCCGGCGGAGGTGAACCCGAGCCCCTCGTAGAGCCTGATCGCCGCCGCGTTCGTCGGCCGGACCTCGAGCGTGATGCGCGCGTCGTCGCCGCCGATGCGGCCGAAGAGCTCGGTCATCAGCGCGGTCGCGATGCCAGCGCGCCGCAGGTCCGGGTCGACCGAGACGTTCATCACGTGCCAGACCTGGTCGTAGCGACTGCAGACGAGGTAGCCGACGATCGCGCCGTCGCGCGCGGCGGCCAGGCAGACGCCGCTTGGCTTGCTCAGCTCCAGCACGAACATCGCCAGCGACCACGGCGTGCGGTACGAGCGGCGCTCGATCGCGATGACCTGCGGAAGGTCGGCGTACGTGAGGCGGCGGGTCTCCACTGCCTCAATGTTGACACCAGCTCAGGACCTGGGTTTCGCGTCCGGATCGCGAACGTAGTCCGGGAGCAGCTCGTCGCGGCCGATCGGTTCTGCGTCAGCCGCCAGCGCAGCACAGCGCGGCGCCGCGCAGGTGGTGGAGCTCGGGCTCCCGCGCGACCGTCTCGAGACGGTCGGCGTACAGCAGCGCGCCGTCGCCGATCGCGGTCCGCCCGCCGGCGAGTGTCGGGGAGCTCCTCGGGCCTCACGGCTCGCGGCCCGCCATCGACGAGCACGAACACCTCGCCGCGCCGCGCGTCGATGACGGGAAACGAGCCGTCGAGGTTCGCCGCGAGCGCTCGCAGGGTCGAAACCGCCGCGACCTGCGCCCCGGCGGACTGCGCCAGCGCGCGGCCGGTCGCCACGCCGATCCGCAGCCCGGTGAACGTGCCGGGTCCGACGCCCACGCCGATGCGGTCGACCTGCGGCCAGCCGACGCCGGCCTGCTCGAGCGCTGTCCGGCACAGCGCCAGGAGCTGCTCGGCGTGCCCGGGCCGCTCCCCCGCCCCGGGTTCGTGGCGCAGCTCGACCGGCTCGCCGGCGCCGGTCAGCCCGACCACCGTGTCGGCGGTGGCCGTGTCGAACGCGAGCACGATCACCCGATGACCTCGATCCGGCGCCGGTCGCCGCCCATGTGCTCCAGCCGGACGCGCACGGCGGCGCTCGAGCTCGGACTCGGCGACCTCGGGCCACTCCACGAAGGCGATCGTCGCAGCATCGACGTAGTCGTCGAGCAGGCCGGGGTCCTCGCCCGCCAGCGTGCTCAGCCGGTGCAGGTCGAGATGGGCCACCGGCACGCGGCCCGCGTAGCGGTTGCCGAGCGTGAAGGTCGGGCTCGTCACGGGGCCCGTCACGCCCAGCGCGCGCGCAGCGCCGCGCACGAAGGTCGTCTTCCCCGCCCCCATCTCGCCCTGCACGAGCACGACGTCGCCCGGCTTCAACCCGCCGGCCAGCTGCGCGCCGGCGGCCTCTGTCTCCTCGGGCCCCTCAGTGATGCTCATCTGCGAGGCGCCGTCGCAGCCCGAGACCCGCGAGCAGCAGCACCAGCCCGATCGCCGCGAGCACGCCGGCGTCGGCGCCGGTGCGGGGCAGCGTCTGCCCGGACGACGCGGCGGGCGCGGCGGCCGTGGACGGGCTCGCCTGCGCGCTCAGCGCCGGCGTGTTCGACAACGTGGGCCCGTTCGAGCCCGACCCCGAGGACCCGCCGCTGTTGTTCTGCTGCTGGCTGTTGCCGCCGATCGGGTCGACGTACTGGTCGTCGCCCGCGCCGCCCGACTGGGCGAAGGCACCCGCGGGGGCAAGCGCCAGGGCGAGCACGGCAAGGAGGGCGGCAATCAGGCGGCGTTCAGGCACGAGGCGCGGATTCTAGGCACGTGCCGGACACGGCCCCTGCGCCACTACGATCGCCTTTGATGCCGCGCCACGTCCTGCTGCTGACCGATCGTGACTGGACCCACCCCCAGGGCGGCGGCACCGGCACGAACCTGTACGGCCAGGTTGCGCGCTGGCTGGCATGGGGGCATCGCGTGACGGTCATCGCGGGCGACTACCCGGGCGCAGCGAAGGTCGAACATCTCTCCGACCGCCTGACGATCCACCGGATGGGCACGCGGCTGACGGTCTTCCCGCGCGCCGCGTGGGCGGTGTGGCGCGGTGTCGGGCGCGATGCCGACGTCGTTCTCGAAGTCATCAACGGCATCGCGTTCTTCACGCCGCTGTGGTGGTTCCTGCACGCACCGCGCGTCGCGATCGTCCACCACGTCCACCAGGACCACTACGTGCAAGAGCTCGGGCGCCGCGGGCGGGTCGCCGCATTCGTCCTGGAGCGGCTGCCGCTGCGCCATCTCTACGGCCGCGTTCCGGTGCTCACCATCTCGCAGGCCGCGCGCGAGGACCTGGTCGAGCTGGGCGTACCGCCCGAGAACGTGCACGTCGCCTATCTGGGCGTCGAGCCTTCGCAGTTCCATCCCGGCGCGCGAGCGGAGCGCCCGACGCTGCTGTACCTCGGCCGGCTGAAGGCCTACAAGCGGATCGAGGTCGTGCTCGAGGTGCTCGAGCACGTGCCCGAGGCCGTGCTCGAGATCGCCGGCGACGGCGATCACCGCGAGGCGCTCGAGGCCGAGATCGAGCGGCGCGGGCTGCATGACCGAGTGACGCTGCACGGCCACGTCGACGAGGACGAGAAGGTCGCCCTGTACGGGCGCGCCTGGATCAACCTGACGGCGTCGTCGGCCGAAGGCTGGTGCCTGAGCGTGATGGAGGCCGCCGCATGCGGCACGCCGAGCGCGGCGCTCGCCGTCGGCGGGCTGACCGAGTCGATCGTCGACGAGCAGACCGGGCTGCTCGCGCACACGCCCGAGGAGCTGGCCGACCGGGTGGCGACGCTGGTCCGAGACCCGGAGCGGCGCGACCAGCTCGGTGCGGCGGCCGAGGCCCGCGCGCGCAGCTTCACGTGGGACGCACACCGCCGAGGCGAACATGACGGTGATGGACCACGCGGCCGACGGCGGCCGCCAGCGCCTACGCGACGCCGTCGCCGAGTCGCAGACCGGCAAGGCCGCGGGCCTCGCGGGCGCGACGCTCGCCAACAACGCGCTCCAGCTGATCTTCACGTTCCTCTTCACGCGGCTGCTCGGCGCCAACGGCTACGGCTCGCTCGCGGCGCTGGTGAGCGCGTTCCTGATCCTGCTCGTCGGCGGCCAGTCGGTGCAGGCGGCGGCGGCCCGGGAGATGACGCTCGGCCGGATGGGCGCCGAGGGCTGCACGCCAGCGCGACGCTGCGCGCATGGTCGCGCCGGCTGATCGAGTTGCTCATCGGCGACATCGCCCTGTCGATCGTCCTGCGCGAGCCGATCGCCCATCTGGTCGGCGTGCCCGAGCATCCGTGGGCGGCAGCGGCGATCCTGCCCACCGGCGTGCTCTGGATGCTGCTCTCGCTCCAGCGCGGCGCGCTGCAGGGCCTGCATGCCTACCAGCCGCTCTGCCTTCTCGCTGATCGGCGAGGCCGCGCTGCGGATCGTGTTCGCGCTGATCCTCGTGCGCGGTCGGCGGCGGCGTCGACGGGGCGTTCATCGGCACGCCGGTCGCGTTCGCGGCCGTGGCGCTCGCGCTCGGATGGCTGCTGCACGACCGCCTGCGCGCCGGGGAGCGCGACGAGCATGTGCGCCCGCTGCGCTCGCTGATCGGCCGCGAGTGGGGCCCGGTGCTCGGGCTGCTCTTCCTCGGGGTGCTGCAGAACGTCGACGTGATCATGGGCAAGCACCAGCTCGGCGGCGATCGCGCCGGCTCGTACGCGGCGGCGGCGGTCGCGGCGAAGGCCGTGCTCTGGGTCGCGATCGGCGTCGGCCTGCACCTGCTGCCCGAGGCGACGCGCCGCGCGGCGGCGGGGCTCGATCCGCGACCGGTGCTGCTGCGCGCACTCGGTCGTGCTGGCGGTCGTCGCGGTGCCGGCGCTGGTGCTGTTCGCAGCGATCCCCCACCTGCTGCTGCGGATCGCGTTCGGCGAGAAGCTCACCCAGGCCAGCGACGCGCTCTTCATCCTCGGCGTGGCGATGACCCTGCTCGCCATCGCCTACCTGACGGTGCAGTACATGCTGGCGCTCGGCGAAGCGCGATTCCTGTGGGTGCTCGGCGTCGTGGCGATCGTCGAGCCGTTCCTGTTGAGCGCCGGCAATCCGAGCGTCCTGTCCTTCGCGGCGATCGTGCTCGGCCTGCAGTGCCTGGCGGCCAGCGGCGTGCTGGCGCTCGGCTGGCGCGCTCGCGTGAAGCCACAGACCGTGGCGTGACGGTGCTCCCCGGCGACGTCGAGGGCTGGCTCACCGAGGCCCAGGCCCAGCGGCTCGACCGCTGCGCGCGGGCCGTGCCCGCCGGCGGGCGGATCGTGGAGATCGGCTCGTTCCGCGGGCGCTCGACGATCGTGCTCGCGCGTGCGGCCGCCGCCGGCGCCGAGGTGGTGGCGATCGACCCGCACCTCGGCTCGGACCGCGGCCCGCAGGAGATCGCCGCGCAGCCCGAGCTCGGCGAGGAGGACACGCGCCTCTTCCGCGCCAACCTCGAGCGCCACGGCGTGCTGGACCGGGTCCGCCACGTGCGGATGCTGTCCTCACAGGCGCCGCTCGAGAACGCGATCGACCTGCTCTACGTCGATGGCGCGCATCGCTTCGGCCCGGCCCGCGACGACCTCGTGCGCTGGGGCGCGCGCGTGCGCGACGGCGGCACGATGCTCGTCCACGACAGCTTCTCCTCGATCGGCGTCACGCTCGCGCTGCTCAGCGCCATCGCCCCGTCGCGCCGCTGGCGCTACGTGGGCCGCGACGGCTCGCTGGCCGAGTACGTGGCGGACGACGGCGGCGGCGTGCCGAGCGCTGCGCGTCAACTCGCGCAGCTGCCCTGGTTCGCTTACAACGTCGGCCTGAAGCTCCTCACCGTCCTGAAGGTCCGCCGGGGGCCCTGGCCGTACTGAGCGCAGCTCGGACGCTTGCGGTGCGCGGGGCGTGGTTCGGGCATTGAGCGAAGCGGGTCCGCACTGCGCCCGCAACGCGTCAGCCGTTACCCCGGCGCGCGCGCCCGCGCAAGCGTCCGGACCAGCGCGATCGCCAGGAGGCAGACGGCCGCGACCGCGACCCAGTGGCCGTAGCGGTGGTCGACGGCGTAGTAGGTGTTGTAGCCGCCGCGGTTGTCCCACTTGGCGAGCAGGTAGGCGATCGGGACGCCTGCGAACAGCAGGACGGTCGCGACTTCGATCAGGCGCCGCACGCGGGTGCCGCGCCAGAGCAGCAGCACGACGATCGGGAACGCGACGGCGCCGGCGCGCAGGGCGAACACGAAGGCGATCGCCAGGGCGATCGCCAAGCCCACACCGGCCGCCGTGACGAGGTCCAGCGGGCGCACCGGGTCGGGGTCCGGCAGCGGCTGCAGGTTCGTGTAGCCGGGCCGCCTGCGGCGTGCGCCAGCGACGATCAGGAACGGAATGCCGAAGATGCTGAGCAGGTAGGCGAGGCGCAGCGTGTTGTTCGGCGCAAAGCGGAAGTCCACGCGCGTGCAGCCGCGATCGACGAGCCAGCCGTTGGCATAGCCCTCGATCGGCTGCGGCGCGCCGAGATCGTTGCCGTTGCAGCGCGCGCGCCAGCCCTTGTTGAAGCTCTCCCCCAGCACGAGCCATGACGGCCCGTCGACGCTCACGCGCACGCTGTCGCGGCGCCCGTCGCCGCCCTTGCCCTGCCGCAGCACGCGCCCGCCCTGGCCCGGGAGCACGATCCCGCTCGGCGGCGCGGCGGCCAGGCGCAGGTGGTCGACCACGAGCGGGCGGCTCAGCCCGCGCACGTCGAAGCGCGAGGCCGGCAGCGCGACCGTCCCGCAGCCTCGCGCCAGCAGCGGCTGCCCCGCGTCGAACGCCCCGAGATCGCCCGTGACGCGCAGCGCCAGGTCGCGGCCGCCCGCGTTGACCGCGGCGCTGCCGCACGGCGCCCGCAGCTCGCCCGTCCGCGGCACCGAGAGGCGCAGCCCCGCGCCGCGCAGCTCTGCGATCGCGACGACGCGGCGCTGGCGCACGCGCCCCGGGGTGCCGCCCGGGAACGCGGCGTCCACGACGTCGAGCCGGAACCGCCGGCCACGCACCGGCGCCGCCAACCGCACCGTCCCGTCAGCGCCGACCTTCGCCTGCTTGCCGTTGAGCGCCACGACCGTCGGGAGGCGGGCGACGAACGGAGCCGGCACGAGCCGAAGGCGCGTGACCGCGACGGGCCGGCGTGTCGTCCACGACAGGAACGCCGGCTTCCCCGGGATCCACTGGCCCGCCCATGCCGTCGACGCGTCCCCGTCGAACGCCGACGATGCGCGATAGCCCGGGCGGTTCTCGAAGCGCGCCGGCGACGTCGCGGTGCCCGGCCCGGTCGTCCCCACAAGGCGGTCCAGCGCGTCGTCGGGCGCCGTCGCGTCCGCGTGCACCCACGCCTCGGCGGTCCACCGGCGCGCCGCCGGCGGCTCGATCGTCCGCGCCAGCTGCGGCTCGGGGTCGCGGGCGTCGCGCGCCAGCCCCGCCTGGGCGGGGCCCGAGAGGCGGCCGCGCTGCCCGGGCAGGTCCGCCGTGAAGCGATCGAACAGGTACTCGAGCCGCGTCTTGCCCAGATCCGCTCCGCGCAGCGCCTGCTCGGCGAGCACCGGCGGGCGCAGCAGCTCATCGGCCTTCAGCCCGGGCACGCGCAGCTCGCGGATGCCGCCGCCGCCCGCGCTGCCCGTCTTCGGCCGCTTGGTCCCGAACAGCTCGATGCGCAGCGTCCGCGTGCTGCCGATTCCGAGCCGCAGCCGGTTCCAGCCGGGATGGACCTTCATGAGCCGCCCGTTGACGATCACGTTGCGGGTGATCCCCCGGGAATCGGAGTACGGGAGCAGGTCGATGTAGGGCACCGATCGCGAGGTCAGGAACGTCAGGTCGAGATGGCGGCGCTGTGGCGCCAGGTAGCGGTCACCGAGCCATTCCGTGTTCACGTCGCCGTCGACCGCGGCGAACGGCCGGTGCTCGGGGAACTGACTCGTCTGCGGAGAGAACGGCGACGAGATCCGCTCCAGGCCGCGCTGGATCGCGACGGTCTGGGCGTCGGTCCCGCGGTCGAACGGGTCGAGGTACGTGCCGTCCTGGGAGATGTCCTGGCCGGCGGGCAGCACGGCGCCGCGGTTCTGCAGCAGCCGCGCCGCGACGAACGCCTGGCGCCGGTTCGAGTCGCTGATGACGATCGTCGCGCCATCCACGGCGGCGGAGCGCAGCGCGCTGGGCGAGAGATCGCCCGCGTAGCGAAGCGGCCGGTCGTCGGGCAGCTCGCCGTAGGACGCCAGGCCGGCGATCCCGGCGGCGGCGCCGTCGAGGATCGTCGCCGGCCCGCGCGGAAGCACGCGCACGATGCCCTCCGTCCCGAGCTCGACCCTGCGCAGCTCGGGCAGGTGCTGCGGCGTGCCGATCCGGCCGGCCGCGGGCTCCACGCGGCGCCTCGGCCCGTAGTTCGTCCCCGGTGTGTCGAGCACGGGCGTGAGCTGGGCCGTCGCCTCGAGCAGGCCCTGGCCACCGCCGCGGCGGCGGTCGTTGTCGGCGCTGATGACGAGGTCGCCGACGGCCATCAGGTCCAGGAGCGGCCGCAGCTGCCCTGGCAGCGCGCGCTCCTGCCCGACGAGGTCGTCGACCGCCCACTGCACGTCAGCCGAGCGCAGGTCGGAGAACGGGACGATGTAGCGCGTCGCGACCGGGTGGTCGGTGAGCGCGGGCAGCACATTGTCGATCGTGCCGCCCCAGCGCTGGAAGGCGAAGAGCTGTCCGGGCTCGACGAGCGCGCGCGAGCCGTCCGGGCGACGGTCCAGATCGGACGCGAGCTGCTTCCACGCCGCGGGCAGCTTGAACTCGAGCTGGCGCTCGACCGCGTTGCCGGTCACCAGCGGCCAGGCTGCGACCGCCACGAGCGCGGCCGCGGCCGCGGCCAGGGCCGCGCGCCGGCGCAGCTCGGGGATCCGCGTCATCGCCGCCGACAACGCCCCGCCGCCCAGCACGGCCAGCCCGAGCGCCACCAGCGGCCCCGCCTTGTAGGTCGTGCGCAGGAACTGCAGCGCCTGGGCGTGGTTGTAGGTGAACGTGAGCCCGCGCCGCAGCGGCGTGCCCTCCGGCCAGCCCGCGGCCATGATCACGACGCCGACAAGCGTCAGCGCCATGAAGAAGGGGCCGTAGCGCGCCCGGCGCGTCCAGGCGAAGCCGCCGAGCACCAGCGCCGGTACGAGCAGGCCCGCCACGACGACCGTCTTGCTGAACAGCAGCACGTGACCGTGCCCGGCGAACGCGTCCAGCCGCCCCCCGAAGCCGACGCCGATGTAGCTCGTCCAGAACCCCATCAGCCGCAGCGACTCGCTGACCGACGTCGTCCCCCAGATCGTGCCCGGCTGCTCGGTGAACGGCAGGAAGTTCGTCCCGTAGTGGGCGTGCACGATCACCGGGACGACCCACCAGGCGCTCGCCACCGCGAGCGCGAGCGCGAGCCGCCAGCCGTACGGCACGAGCGCCCGCGCCGAGATCCCGCCCCAGCGCAGGTCGTAGAGCACCAGCAGCAGCGGGCCCACGAGCACCCAGCCGGTGACCGCCACGTTCACGCCGCCTCCCGTGGCCGTGAGGACGAGCGCGAACGCGGCGGGCCAGCGCCAGCCGTGCGGGTCGCGCAGGCCGCGGTTCACCGCCAGCAGCAGCCACGGCAGCGCGGCGTACGCCAGCAGCGCCACCGACGTGCGGTTCGCGTAGACCGTGACGTACGGGTTCACCACGAACAGGACCGCCGCCGCCAAGTGCGCGACGCCGCGGTCGCGTTCCCAGACGACCTCCATCAGCCGCACCACGCCCCACGCGGCTCCGAACAGGAGCGTGCCGAGCCAGAGCCGGTGCACGATCCACGTCGGGATCCCGAGCGCATCGCCGAGGGCGAACCACGGCGCCATCGGGAACAGGTAGCCGCCGTACTGGCCCGCCCAGACGTGCCCGAGGTCGGCGGTCGGCGACCACGCCGATGCCACATGGCCCAGGAACCGCGACGGGTCGACGTAGAGGTGGACCTTCGTGTCGGCGATGAGCTTCCCCGGCCGCTGCGCGAACGCGAGCGCATACGTGAGCACGGCCAGGCCGGGCAGGATGAGACGGTGGCGGGACACGGGGCGCCGTGAGGGTACGCTGGCCCGCCGATGCGACCCGTCCTGCGCGTCCTGCGCGCCGCCATTCTCGCCGGACCCAGCGCGCTCGCGTTCGCCTCGGGCGGCTACTTCGACCATGCCCGGTCGGTGGCGCTGATCGTGGCCTGGGCGCTCGCCGCAGCCGCCGTGGCACTGTCGGATGCGCCGCTGCCGCGCTCGCGCGAGGGGCTCGCGGCCCTGGGCGCGCTGGCGGGCTACGCAGGCTGGATCGCGCTCGAGCACCACGTGGGCGCCGCTCAGGGGCCCCGCCGGTGACGACATGGAGCGAGCGGTGTTGTACGTCGGCGCGTTCATCGCAGTCGCGGCGGCGTTCCGGCCGCGCAGCGCAGCGCGCACGGTCGAGCCTGGGCTGGCGGCGGGCGCCTTCGTCGTCACCGGCTACGGGCTCGTCGGCCGCCTGCTGCCGGGGATCGTCCACCAGCACGCGACCGCGTCGTCCGCGGGCCGGCTCGACCAGCCGCTGACGTACTGGAACGCGACCGGCGCGCTCGCGGCGCTGGGATTCGTGCTCTGTGCGCGCATCGCGGGTGACAACGACCGCCGCGGCGAGCTTCGCTGCGCGGCCGCCGCGGCGGCGGTGCCGCTCGCGGCCGGCGTCTACCTGTCGTTCTCGCGCGGCGCACTGGCGGCGCTCGCGGCGGGCCTGATCGTCCTGCTGGTCGCGGCGCCGAGCTGGATCCAGCTGCGCGCCGGCGCGATCTGCGTCGAGGCCGGTGCGCTGGGCGCCGCCGCCTGCGCCGCGTTCGGCGGTGTCCGCGATCTCGCGGGCTCGGCCCACACGCGCGAGATCGAGGGCGCCGTGGTGTTCGTCGCGCTGCTCGCGCTGATGGCCGTCGCCGCGGCCTTCTCCACCTGGGCGCAGCGCGCCGAGCGGGCGGGGACGACGCGCCTCGGCCCGCTGCCGCTTCCCCGCTGGGCGCCGCTGGCGGCGACGGGCCTTGTGATCGCGATCGTGGTCGTGCCCGTTGTGGTCGCGAAGGGCACCTCGACGGCCACGCCGCGGTTCGGCGAGACGAGCGGGCGCTTCAGCTCGGTCGGGTCCAACCGCTACGAGTACTGGAAGGTGGCGCTGCAGGTCGCGGCCGACCATCCGCTCGCGGGCGTCGGCGCCAGCGGCTTCGCGGTCGAATGGCTCAAGCGCCGCGACATCTCGGATGCCGCACGCGACGCCCATTCGCTCGAGCTCGAGACGCTCGCGGAGTACGGCCTCGTCGGCTTCGCCCTGCTGTGCGCGCTGCTGCTCTCCGTCGCCCTCGCGGCGCGGCGCGTGTACCGCTATGACCCGGGGCTGGCTGCGGGCCCGATCGCCGCGCTGACGCTCTGGGCGCTGCATTCGGCGATCGACTGGGACTGGGAGATGCCCGCACTCACGCTGGTGGCAGTGGTGCTGGCGGGGACCCTGGTGGCCCGGGCACAGCCGGCCTGACGGCGGTGCGCGCTTGGCGGGCGTTGCGTCACGTTGGTGGCGCGCAGCGCGGTTCGCTTGGGCGGGCGCTCCGCGCTGGTTGCCGTCATTGAGGGAGAGGGTGAACCGCCCGCGCTCGTTGTGGGCCGGATTCTCCGCGCATAGCGCGGTATATCCGGCCCAGAACGAGCCTCGAGCCCTTCTTCCTCAGTGCTCGAACCGGGCCCCGCGCCCCGCACAACGCCCGAGCTGAGCGCTCACGCTCCTCGGCCAAAGCGTGACATTGGGGTCTGACCCTTTTGTCCCCGCGCGCGCCCGGGCCCCCAACGTCGTAATAGTTACGACGCTCGGGGCCCACGCCGAACACCGGCGCACCCGTCCCTTCTCCCTCGACGCCCGAACCACGCCCCGCACACCACCAACGCCGCGAACCGAGCGCTGCACGCTCCTCGGCCAAAGCAGGGACCGCAGGTCTACGCCCGCACCGGCCTGATGGCGCGCAGCAGCTCGGCGATCAGCGGGCGCTCGCGCCAGGCCGCGCCCGCCAGGTAGACGCCGGCGAAGAGGAGCGCCTCGGCGATCGCCTGCCCCAGCGTCCGTTCGCCGCCCCACAGCGCCGCGCGCAGGGCGACGGTCAAGGCGCCAGCAACGGCCAGCGGGACCAGCGCCGGGACGACCAGCGGCACCAGGCGCGCCTGCGGCAGCAGCTCGCGGATGTAGCGCCAGCGCACGACAAGCGCGATCGCGACCGCCGTGATCCGGCCCCAGACGAACCCGTCGTCACCCCAGAGGGCGAGCCCGCCGACGGCGAGCACCGCGAACGCGACCGTGCCGGTCACGGCCTCCAGCGCGGGCGGCCGGGGATCGCCGTGCGCGCGGTAGAACGCGAACCAGTTGAAGCCCAGGTGCTGGAGCAGCCCCGCCGCCGCCAGGCCCTGGAGGAGGATCCGCGCCGGGCCCCAGTCCGAGCCGAGCACGAACTCGACGAGGTCGGGCGCGAACAGCACGACGCCGCAGGTGAACGGCAGCACCCAGAGCAGCGTCGCGCGGTTGGACTTCTCGAACAGCTCCTGCAACGAGTCCGCGCGCCCCCGGATCGCGACGATCGCCGGGTAGATCGTCGCGGTCACGATCTGGTCGGCGCGGTCGACATAGCGGGTCACGGTCGCCGCGAGCGTGATGTAGCCGGCGGCCGCCAGCCCGCCGTCGATCTTGAACGCGATCACCTGACCCTGAGCGACCGCCATCGACGCCAGCAGGGCCACGAGCACCCAGCCGCTGAAGTGCACGTAGCGCCGGGTCACATCGCGATCGAACCGCAGGGCGAGCCGGTAGGGCGAGACGCGCAGGCTCACCAGCACCGCCACGAGGTAGCCCGCCGCGGGCCCGACGACCAGCGACCACACGCCGAACCCGGTCGCCGCCAAAGGGAGCGTCACCGCGATCGACACCACCGGCTGGATCACCTGCAGCGAGCGCTGCTTGGCGTAGTCCATGCGCCGGAAGAAGATCCACAGCGGGGCGAGCAGCGCGAACGCGAGCGGCAGGTACGCGCTGGCGAGCATCAGCCCGAGCAGCTCGGGCTCGCCGTAGGCAACCGCCAGGATCGGCGCGAGCACGACGATGACGAGCGCCAGCAGCGCCGACAGCGCCAGCTCGAGCGAGAAGGCGTGCTGGAACTCGCGCTCGGGGTCATCGGTCTCGATGCTGCACGAACGCCTCGTCGATCCCGACCCGCTTGAGCGTCAGGATCGTCGTGACGGTCACGGCCACCAGCCCGTAGAGGCCGATCGTCTCGGGCCCGAGCAGCCGGGTGACGACGAGCCCCTGCACGGCCACGATCGCGTCGATCCCGACGATGAAGACCGCCGTGATCGCGGCCCCTCGGACCGTGCGCCGTCGAAGCTCTCCAGCCATGCGAGGTGAGAGTCTGTCCGACGGTGGAGACCGCTCGCCCCCCCGACGTCGTCGCGCCGCCCCCCGGGCACCCCCGCTTCCCCGGGCTCGACGCGCTGCGCGCGATCGCCGCGCTCGGGGTCCTGCTCTCGCACGCGTCCTACGAATCAGGTGCCACTGCGCTCGCGTCCTATGGCTCGCTCACGGCCCAGGGCGTCGCCGGAGTGACGGTGTTCTTCGTGCTGTCGGGCTTCCTGCTGTACCGGCCGTTCCTCGCCGCCGACCTCGACGGCCTGCGCGGCGTGCGGCTGCGCGACTACGCCCGGCGGCGGTTGCTGCGGATCGTGCCCGCCTACTGGCTGGCGCTGACGGTGATCGCGCTGTGGCTCAACCTCGACGAGGTCTTCACGAAGGACTGGTGGCGCTACTACGGCTTCCTGCAGATCTACAGCCCGCGCACGTCACTGCATGGGCTCGCCGCCGCCTGGACGCTGTGCGTCGAGGTCTCGTTCTACGCGCTGCTGCCGCTCTACGCGCTCGGGCTGCGCCGCCTCGCGCGCGGCCGGTCGCGTGCCTGGCGACTGAACGCCGACCTGGTCGCGCTGACCGTCCTCGCCGCGATCTCCATCGGGCTGCGGGCCTGGTCGCTGTTCGACATCGGCGGGATCATCCCGATCACGCTGGCCGGTACGTTCGCCTGGTTCGCGATCGGGATGGCGCTCGCGGTGCTGAGCGTGCGCGGCGGCATCAGCGTCCGCCCCGAGCTGTCGTGGGCGATCGCGGCCGTCGCGCTCGTCGCGATGGCCGAGGTCCTGAAGGGCCTGTCGTACTCCCCGCGCGAGTGGCTGTTCCAGCACCTTGCCTCGGCGGTGATGGCGGCGGCGCTCGTCGCGCCTGCGGTGCTCGGCGAGGGCGGCCGCATCCGCGCCCTGCTCACCTGGCGCCCGCTGATGCTCGTGGGCGTCGTCTCCTACGGGATCTACCTGTGGCAGGGCGCCTGGGTCGTGAAGCTCCCCGACGATGGCTTCGCCGAGCTCTGCGTGCTCACGGTGCTTGCGTCGCTTGTGACGGCGACGCTGAGCTATCGGATGCTGGAGCGGCCGCTGATGCGCCTGAAGAACCGGCGACCCGGTCCACCACGTACAGCGGCCGGCCCAGCGTCTGCTCATGCACCCGAGCCAGGTATCGCCCCAGGATCCCCACGCTGACGAGCTGCACGCCGCCGAGGAACAGCAGCACGACGAGCGTCCAGACGCCCAGGCTCGCGCTGACCCAGCCGAAGATCGTCGCGACGAGGATCCCCAGCGCCGTCGCGCCCGCGACGGCGGCGACGGCCGTCCCCGCGACCGTCGCGAGGGCGAGCGGGACGTCCGAGAACGACGCGAGCGCCTCGATCGCCAGGCGGAACAGCGCGCGATACGACGCGCCGCGCCCCGCATGGCGCCCGGCCCGCCGGTACTCGATCGGCACCTGGTCGAAGCCCACCCAGGCGACCATCCCGCGCAGGAAGCGCCGGTGCTCGGGCATCGCCCGCAGCTGTTCGACCACGCGGCGCGACATCAGCCGGAAATCGCCCGCCTGCCCCTGGTAGGGCGTGCGCGCCAGGCGCTCCATCAGCGTGTAGAAGGCTGTCGCGAGCTGCCGCTTCACGAGGCTCTCGTCACGCCCGATGCGCCGCGCGTAGACCACGTCGGCGCCGGCCCGGGCCTTGGCCAGCATCTCCGGTACGAGCTCGGGCGGATCCTGGAGGTCGGCGTGCATCAGCACGACGTACTCGCCGCTGGAATGGTCGATGCCGGCGGACATCGCGACCTCCATGCCGAAGTTGCGGCTCAGCTTGACGAGCAGGACGCGGTCGCCCTCCGCGATCCAGGACTCGATGATCGCGACGCTCGCGTCGCTGGAGCCGTCGTCGACGAGCACGAGCTCGTGCGGGATGTCCGCCAGCGCTGCGCGGACGCGATCGCGCAGCTCCGGGAGGTTGCCCTCCTCGTCGAGGACCGGCACGACGACCGAGACGACCGGAGCGCTCACGACGCCGAGCAGACCATCCCGATCGAGACGCCGGCGGGGAGCCTTCCCCCGTGCTGGATGAACGCGGCCTCGGTGCGCATCGGGAGGTACAGCGCCTCGTTGAGCGGCTTGGGCGCCATGTCGTAGTCGCTGCGCGGCTTGTCGGACGAGACGAGGCGCACGAGCGCGATCGGAGCCAGCAGGATCGAGTTGAAGTACGTCTGCACGACGGGCCGCCAGCCCGCGGCGGCGAGCACCGAGCGCAGGCGCCGCAGCGTGTAGCGGCGCTGGTGGTGGTGGCTGTCGTCGTGCTGGCTCCACAGCCACTGGTAGGCGGGGACCGTGATCAGCAGCCGGCCGCCGGGCTTCGTCACGCGCCGCAGCTCGCGCGCCGCGCGGTCGTCGTCGGGGATGTGCTCGAGCACGTCCGTGGCCGTCACCAGATCGAATGCGCTGTCGCCGAACGGGAGCTCCTCGACCCCGGACTGCGTGACCTTCGCGAGCCCGCGGGCATGGCAGAACGCGACGGCGTCGGGTGACGGATCGATGCCCGCTGCGTCGCCCAGGCGCGCGTACTCCTTGAGGTTGCGGCCGGTCCCGCAGCCTGCGTCGAGGATCGTCGCGCCGGCCGGCACATCGGTCCGCGCGAGCAGCGCGTGGATCACCGCGCGGCGGCCGCGAAACCACCAATGCGTGTCCTCGAGCTCGTAGAGCTGGCGGTAGACGTGCTCCTCCATGGGGCGCTGATCGTATGCTGCGCGCCCGATGACCGAGCGCCGAGCCACGTTCGCGGCGGCGGGGCTCTACGCGGTGCTCGCCATCCTGCTCGTCGGGCAGGGCTTGCTCCCCGGACGGACTCTGTCGCCGTCGGACTATCTGTGGACCGCCGCGCCGTGGAGCGGCATGACGCCGCACGGCGTGCGGCTGTTCGGGGCCAACGGCGAGCTCGCCGACGCCGTCGCCGCCTTCCAGCCGTTCACCCAGCATGCGCGTGCCGTGCTGCCCTCGTGGCCGCTGTGGAACCCCGACATCTCCGCCGGGCGGCCGTTCCTCGCCGACATGCAGAGCGGCGTGCTGTCGCCGTTCAGCCTGCCCTCGTACGTGCTGCCGTTCTGGTTCTCGCTGGCCGTCGTCGCCGCGCTGAAGCTGTGGGCGGCGGCGTTCGGGACCTTCCTGCTCGGGCGCGCCCTGGGCATGCGCGCGCCGTCGGCGCTGCTCGCGGGGCTGGCGTTCGGGTTCTCGCTGTACATGGTCACGTGGCTGGTGTGGCCGCTGTCGAGCGTGTGGGCGCTGATGCCGTGGCTGTTGCTCGCTGTCGACCGCGCCATCCGCCGCCCCGGCGCGCCCGCGATCGCGCTGCTCGCGCTCGTGACCGCGCTGCAGTTCCTGAGCGGGCATCCCGAGTCTTCGTTCCACGTCGGCGTCGCCGCCGTCCTGTTCGGCGCGCTGCGGCTCTCGCGCGCGCCGGACGACCGCCGCCGGCGCGCGGGCGCGGCGGTGCTCGGGCTGGCGGCGGGCACGGCGCTGGCGGCGATCGCGCTGCTCCCGTTCCTCGAAGCCGTCGCGCATTGGGCGACCTGACCGAGCGCGCGAACCGGGCGCCGGGGCACCTGCGGCGCTCGTATCTCGGGTCGATCGCGATGCCGGAGTACTCGGGGCGCCCGACGCAGGTGATGCTCGAGCCGTTCATCAACGCCCGCGCGTTCTACGTGGGCGCGCTGCCGCTGCTGCTCGCCGGCATCGCGGTGCTGCGCCCGACGCGCGAGCGCGTCGCGCTCGCCGCGACCGCCGTCAGCTGCCTGGCCGTTGCAGCGGGCATCCCGCCGTTCTTCCAGATCGCCAACCATCTGCCCGGGTTCTCGCAGGCGATCAACACGCGGCTGGGGATCGTCGCGTGCCTGGCGCTCGCACTGCTCGCGGGCCTCGGCCTGGACGATGTCCTCGCGCGGCGCGCGCCTCCCCCGGCTCGCGCTCGCCGCAGCCGTGGCGCTGCCGGTGATCGTCGTGCTCGTCCACGCGCCGGTCCGGTTCTCGCAGCTCGGCGACGCCGCCGGGATCGCGGCCGGGCTCGTCGACGCAACCGGGAAGGCGAACCTCCCCGGACTCCTGCCGATGGCCGCCGCGCTGGACTGGCTGGTGCTGGCGGGC
>CAWCEB010000164.1:0-32178 GCA_963794105.1 uncultured Actinomycetes bacterium
CGGCGGCCGTTCGCGGATCGGGTCCAGGTGATGCCCTCACCCGTGTCGTCGCAGCCCTGGAAGAGCGTGGCGCGCAGCCGCCTGACCCGCGCGGCTCGGGAGGTGACGGTGAGCGTGAAATCGCCTGGCGCACAACCGTCGGGAAGCCCGCTGAGCTTGATCTGCTTCGAGCCCGCCACGATCGGCGGCGTGCTGGCGGCGACGGCGAGCTCCGACCACGTGCTCATCTTCGGCGCGGCGACGTGGTTCATCGACTCGTTGACCCGCAGCACGGCGACGATCTGGGCGCCGGCCCCCGGGGGCATCGCGCCGAAGAAGCAGTCGGCGACCTGGTACTTGCCCGTCGGGGTGATGGTGCACGTCCCCTGTGAGGGCGTCACCGACTCGTAGGGGTTGTTCGCGGCCCGCTCGGTGCTGCCCCGCAGCGGGAAGATCTCGACGGTGGCGTCCTCGCTTGAGATCGTCGATGAGCCGGTGTTGCTCACGCTGACGGTGACGGTGACCAGCTCGCCCTTCCTCACCGGCTTGGGCGACGCGGTCTGACTCACGGCGAGATCGGCCGAAGCGCTCGCGGGAAACGCGAGGAGAGCGCCGGCCACCAGGGCCCGCATGCCGATCCTCGACACGACGCGAATGTACTCCGCTGCGTACGCGCCCGGGCGTACGATCCGCGGATGGTCCGGCTCGAGCGCATCGCGCTCGTCGTGCCATGGCTGTCGTCACCTGCAACATCTGGACAGGCGGCCGCTGCTCGCGCTGTGGATCGGCTCACGGGTGCAGGGGCCCGGGCCGCCGGACATGGGGGCCGTCGCGGCGGCCGCCGTCTCGCTCGGGGTGATCAGCTACGTGTCGTGCGGCTGCTCGCACGTCTCGATGCTGCCTATGGGCGAATGACGGGCACGTACTCGAGCGTCAGCCGCCACGTGCCGTGGCTGCGCAGCATGCGCGGCGAACGCCCGCACCAGCAGCGCCACGTGCGCGAGCTGTCACCGCTGGAGATCGTGCTCGTCGTGTCCGTCGTGATCGTGGTCGTGCTGTTCGAGGTCTGGTTCTTCTTCTACTCACCATCGCCGATCGACCAGCGCAGCGGCCGCTCGCACGACGCGCCGCTGATCGGCGCTCAGCCCAGGGAGATCAAGGCGACGCCGGACGCCACCAGTGCGGCACCCGCGAGGCGGCCGCGCCCGAACGGCTCGCGGCCGCTTGCCACGAGCGCCGCGGCGGCGATCACGACGCTCGACTCGCGGACGGCGGCGACGGTCGCTGCCGGCGCGAGCCTGAGCGCGGCGAGGGTCAGGGCGTAGGAGCCGAAGAAGCCGACCCCCGCGGCCAGCGTGGACGGGTTGACCGCCGCGCGGATCCTCGCGAGGCCGCGCGCTCGCCACGCGCCGGCGAAGTAGCCCAGCGCGGCGACCGTGAAGACCACCTGGAGGTAGGCGAGCGGGTTGCCATGCGTGATGCCGTGCTTGTCCACGAGCGTGTACCCGGCGATGCACGCGCCGATCGCGAGGGCGAGCGCGAGGTCGCGCGGTCGATGCTCGGTCCGCAGGCCGCGGACGAACACGATCCCGAGCGCGACGAGCACCACGCCGCAGGCCGCGGCCGCCGAGGGCCGTCCCGCTGAGGCGACCGCGCCGACGATCAGCACCAGCACGGGCGCCGAGCCGCGAGCGATCGGGTAGACGAACCCCATCGCCGCCGCCGCGTACGCGGTCGCGAGCAGCACGAGGTACACGAGCTCCAGCGCGCTCGATGCCGCGATGTACGGCCACGCCGAGCTCTCCAGCCGCCAGGTGAGCGCGGCCACCGGCGCGAACACGATCGCGCCGGTCAGCAGCGCCACCGCGGTCGCGCTGTGCGTGTCCTCGCTGCCGGACAGCAGCAGGTTCCACGCTGCGTGGACGAACGCCGCGGCGAGGGCGAGCAGCAGCGCATCCGTAGGCATGCGGCCGGGACCCTACGAAAGATCGCGAACATTCCCGATGTGCAGGGCAGCGCCGGACTGAGCGGCTTTGTCGCGCATCGGGGCAAAAGCCGTCACGAGGGTTGATGGCGCGCTCCGGCGCCTGTTCGAGCCGATCTATCTTGGGCCGTGGCCAAGCGCCTGGTGGTCTGCTGTGACGGCACCTGGAACCGGCCCGACCAGCTCGCCGGCGGCGTCGCCGCGCCCACCAACGTCACGAAAGTGGCACTCGCCGTGGCGCGCGAGGACAGCGAGGGGATCGCGCAGCTGCTGCACTACGAGCCGGGCGTCGGCACGCGGCGGCTGGAGCGCATCCGCGGCGGTGCGTTCGGCGTCGGCCTGTCGCGCAACGTGCGCAGCTGTTACCGGTTCCTGGTCGAGAACTACGAGCCGGGCGACGAGCTCTACTTCTTCGGGTTCAGCCGCGGCGCGTTCACGGCGCGCAGCACCGCCGGGCTCGTCCGCAACAGCGGCATCCTGCGCGCCGCGCACGTCGATCGCATCAAGGATGCCTATGCCCTGTACCGGGCGCGCGGAAGGCGGTCGCACCCGCGGGGCATCGAGGCCGCAGATCTTCCGCAGCATGTACTCGCATCCGGACCCCGAGATCCATTTCGTGGGGGTGTGGGACACCGTCGGCGCGCTCGGGATCCCGATCGACGGCGTGCGCATGCCATGGATCGCCAAGCGCTGGAGCTTCCACGACACGACGCTGAGCAGCCATGTGCACTTCGCCTTCCAGGCGCTCGCGATCGACGAGCAGCGCGGGCCGTTCCGGCCGACGCTCTGGGAGCAGCAGCCGGACGCCAAAGGGCAGACCCTTCAGCAGCTCTGGTTCGCCGGCGTGCACAGCGATGTCGGCGGTGGCTACAGCGACCCGGGACTCGCGGAGATCCCGCTGCTGTGGATGGTCGAGCGGGCTCGCGAGTGCGGGCTGGCGTTCGCGTCCGATCACTTCCTCCTCGCGACCGACGGCATCGACGCCGAGCAGCGCCACCTCGGCGCCCAGATCGCGCCCGACGCGCTCGGGCTGATGCACGAGTCGCGTAAGGGCTTCTACCGAGCGCTCCCGGCCTACCTGCGCCCGCTCGTCGCCGATCGGTCCGCGGTGGCCTCGAGCGCCGTTCAGCGGCGAGACGAACGCGCCGGCTACCAGCCGCCGAACCTCGCCGCGTACCTGAGTGCGGGCGGCACCGTCACGCCCGTGCGGCCGCGGTCAGCTGAGCTTCACGGTGACGGTGATCTTGCCGCCCCAGGAGCCCACGCGGCCGGTGTTGCAGCCGCCCAGGAATCCCTTGGCGCGGAAGCCGATGTGCGATGAATGCGCCGGCACGTGGATGCCAGGGTGGAACGTCTCGGTCTGCTCGCCTGCCTCGATGCGCCCGCTCGTCGCCAGCAGCTTGCCGTCGCGCACGACCTGAAGCACGAGCGCCGAGCAGTGCTGCGGCGACGTCGTGTAGCGCACCGTCTTGATGGTGCCGGCGCGCGGCGGATTCATGGCCAGGCTCTTCGGCGGCCTGCAGACCTGCTTCGCCGAGGTGCAGTTCACGACGAAGGCGCCCGTCGTGTAGGTCCGCGTGTCGGAGGGCTTCTTGGACGAGGCCGTTGCTGCGACGAGCAGGAGCGCAAGGCCGGCGCCGAGGACACGCAAACGCATCGTGCGAGCTTGACCGCGCGCGCAGAGCCTCCGTCAATGCTTTGAGTTGCGTAATGCAACTCGCATCGATAGGTTGCCCGTCATGGAGTGGCAGCCGACCGCCTGCATCCTGTGCGAGTGCAACTGCGGCATCGAGGTGCAGGTCGAGGACGGGCACCTGACCCGGATCCGCGGCGACAGGGCGCACCCGGCGAGCAGGGGCTACACGTGCAACAAGGCGATGCGCCTGGACCGCTACCAGAACGGGCCGCACCGGCTGACGTCTCCGATGCGCCGCCGGGCCGACGGCGAGCTACGAGGAGATCGACTGGGATACGGCGATCGCCGAGATCGCCGCGGGCTTCACGGCCATCCGCGACGAGCACGGCGGCGAGTCGATCTTCTACTACGGCGGCGGCGGTCAGGGCAACCATCTCGGCGGCGCCTACAGCGGGGCGTTCCTGCGCGCGATGGGGTCGCGCTATCGCTCGAGCGCGCTCGCCCAGGAGAAGACCGGCGAAGGCTGGGTGGAGCACGCGCTGTACGGCAGCCACACGCGGGGCGAGTTCGAGCACGCCGAGGTGGCGGTGTTCATCGGCAAGAACCCGTGGATGTCACAGAGCTTCCCGCGCGCGCGAATCGTGCTCAACGAGATCGCGAAGGACCCCGAGCGGTCGATGATCGTCATCGACCCGGTGCTGACCGACACGGCCAAGCTCGCGGACTTCCATCTGCGGGTGCGCCCGGGAACCGACGCCTGGTGCCTGGCGGCGATGGTCGCGGTGCTCGTCCAGGAGAACCTCGTCGACCACGACTTCCTCGCGGCCAACACGAACGGCTCCGAGGTCGTGCTCGCGAGCATTCGCCGACATCGATGTCGCCCGCGTACGCGCAGAACTGCGGCGTCGACGAGGGGCTGATCCGCGCGGCGGTGCGCCGGATCGCCGCGGCCGACGGCGTCTCGGTCTTCGAGGACCTCGGGATCCAGCAGGCGCCGAACAGCACGCTTGTGCTCCTACGTCAACCGGATGCTGTGGCTCCTGACCGGGAACTTCGCCAACCCGGGCGGCATGCACCTGCACACGTCGTTCGTGAACCTGTTCCGCGATCCGCGCGTGCGCCGCACCCCGGTCACCGGCGAGCGGATCCTCGCCGGCCTCGTGCCGTGCAACGTGATCCCGGACGAGATCCTGACCGACCATCCCGATCGCTTCCGCGCGATGATCGTCGAGAGTGCGAACCCGGCGCACTCGCTCGCCGACTCGGAGCGCATGGCCGAAGCGTTCGACGCGCTGGACCTGCTGGTGGTGATCGACGTTGCGATGACGGAGACCGCGCGGCACGCGCACTACGTCCTCCCGGCCGCCAGCCAGTTCGAGAAGGCCGAGGCGACGTTCTTCAACTTCGAGTTCCCGCGACAACACGTTCCAGCTGCGCCGGCCGCTGTTCGAGCCGTTGCCGGGCACGTTGCCGGAGGCCGAGATCTGGGCGCGGCTCGTGCGCGAGCTGGGATTGATCGGCGATGACGAGCTGGGGCCGCTGCGCGCCGCGGCCGAGCAGGGGAGAGACGCCTACGCGATGGCGTTCGCCCAGGCGACGACCGAGAACCCGACGTTCTCGCAACTCGCTCCCTTCGTGCTCTACGAGACGCTCGGACCGACGCTGCCCGACGGGCTCGCGAGCGCTGCGGCGCTGTGGGGGCTCGCGTTCCGCTGCGCGATGACATACCCCGACGCCGTGCGGCGCGCGGGGCACGCGGACGGCAACGCGCTCTTCGACGCGATCCTCGCGTCACCCTCGGGCGTCACGTTCACCCACGACGACTACGGCGACGACGTCGAGCGCGTCGTGCACGCCGACGGGCGGATCGCGCTCGAGCTGCCCGAGATGCTCGCCGAGCTCGCGGCGCTCGACGGCGGACCCGTGACGCGGACCAGCGACGAGCTTCCGGTGGTGCTCTCCGTCGGCGAGCGGCGCTCGTTCACCGCCAACGACATCTTCCGCGACCCGGCGTGGCGCAAGCGCGACCCGGACGGCGCGCTGCGCGTCAGTGCCGACGACGCCGCGCGCTTCGGGCTCGTCGACGGCGGTCGCGCGCGGGTCACGACCGCACGCGGCAGCGCCGAGGCGACCGTAGAGGTCAGCGACGTGATGATGGCCGGTCACGCCTCGCTGCCCAACGGCTTCGGCCTCGACTTCCGTGGCGAGGACGGCCAGACCGTGACGCCCGGCGTCGCGCCCAACGCGCTCACGTCATCGGACTGGCGCGACGAATTCGCGGGCACTCCGTGGCACAAGCATGTACCGGCGCGGATCGAGCGCGTAGGCTGACGCGCCATGGGCTGCCTCCTCGCACTGATCGCGCTCATCTCTCCGCGGCTCGTCCTCTTCCTGCTGTGGATCTTCGACGATGTCCTGAGCCGCGCGTACGACAGCTGGATCGTGCCGCTCCTCGGGTTCTTCCTGCTCCCGTGGACGACGCTCACCTACGCCGCCTTCTGGGACTGGGGGTCAGGCCGCCACGTCACCGGCTTCGAGTGGTTCTTCGTGATCCTGGCGTTCGTGTTCGACCTCGGCTCCTACGGCCAGGGGCAGCGGGCCAGGTACGCGCGCGCCTAGTCAGCCGCCGGTGACGACCGGCTTGGTCAGGTCGCGCACGAAGTCCTCGAGCTGTCGCGTCGTCCAGCACTCGTAGGCGTGGCAGTACTGCTCGTAGGCGGCGATGACGGAGTCGCCGTAGTTCCAGTACAGCCGCGGCTCGGGATTGAGCCAGAAGGTGCGGCCCGCCTTCGCGGTGATCGAGCCGAAGATCGGCGCCGCGGGGTCGCGGCCGTTGGTGCGCGCGTCGCCGAGGACGATGACGGTCGCGCGGGGATGGAGCTCGTCCTCGACCTGGTCGCGGAACTCGCGCCACACGCGGCCGTAGTCGGTGTAGCCCGAGATGTCGGCGACGCCGGCGTCGCGGCCGATCGCCTCGGACACGGCCTTGAAGTCGCGCTCCTTGGCGAAGACCTCGGTCACCTCGCTGATGCGCTCGATGAAGACGAACGAGCGCATCTTGCGAAACGAGTCGTGCAGCGCGTGCATGACGCTCAGGAAGAACACGGACGCGCTGGTCACCGATGTCGACACGTCGCACAGCACGAAGATCTCCGGCCGCCGCGGGCGAACCGGCTTGAGCTTGATGTTCACGGGCACGCCGCCGTACTCGAGCGAGGCCCGCATCGTCTTGCGCATGTCCACGTGCGCGCGGCGCTTGCGCCCGCGCTGCTCCTGGCCCTGCGTCTTGAGCCTGCGCTTGAGCTGCGCGACGACGCGGTGCACGGCGGCGAGGTCCTGCAGCGGGCCTGACGGCAGCGCGCGGTCGAGCTCGTTCAGCGGCCGCGCCGGCGGCAGCTGCTCGGTGCGCTCGATCTGCGCGCGCTCGAGCTCGCGCCGCAGGATCTGCTCGAAGCGCCGGATCTCCTCGCGCGGCAGCCCCTCGTGGCGCGGGTCCTCCTGCGGCAGGTCGGGCTGGGGCTCGGAACGCAGGCCGAGCTGGCGGCGGATGCGCTGCACGTCGACGCCGATGACGCCCGAGCCCTCGCCCTGGCGCCCGAACGCGGCGATCGCGAGCCGCGCGAGGTCGCGCATCCGGCCCTCCTCGCCGTCGCGCAGCGCCTGTGCGATGAGCTGGCGCAGCGTCTCCATGTCGAGCTCGGCGTTGACCTCGTCGGGGTCGATGCCGCCCTCCTCGCGCACGCCCTCGCGCACCGCGGCCAGCTCGGCCGCGCGGAAGAAGAAGCGCTCGAAGACCAGCTCGAAGACGCGGCGGTCCTCCTGGGACTTCGCCAGCGTCGCGGCGAGCGCCTCGCGGAAGTCGACCGGGTCGGTCCACTCGATCTCGGCGAGCACCGCGAAGCCGTCGAGCAGCTCGCTGGTTCCCACGGCCACGCCCTCGGAGCGCAGCTCCTCGCCGAACTCGAGGATGCGGGCGGCGAGACCGGCCTGATCAGGCGCCGGCACCGAGCGGCCCGCCCAGCTTGGCCCCGACGCGCTCGACGACGATGTCGAGGTCGGTGCGGTGCTTGACGATGATCGACATCGTGTCGTTGAACGTCTGCTGGTCGATGTCGTCGGCGCCGAGCAGCAGCAGCGCGCGCGCCCAGTCGATCGACTCGGCGATCGACGGCGGCTTCTTCAGATCGAGGCCGCGCACCATCGAGACGATCTCGACGAGCCTGCGCCCGAGCGTGTCCGACAACTCCGGCGAGTGGAGCTTCACGATCGCCAGCTCGTGCTCGAGCTCGGGGTAGTCGAGCCACAGGTACAGGCAGCGGCGCTTGAGCGCTTCGGTCAGCTCGCGCGTGTTGTTCGAGGTCAGCAGCACGATCGGCTGCGTCTTGGCCTCGACGCGCCCGAGCTCCGGGATCGAGATCTGGAAGTCCGACAGGACCTCCAGCAGCATCGCCTCGAACTCCTGGTCGGTCTTGTCGATCTCGTCGATCAGCAGCACGACGGGCTCCGGTGAGGCGATCGCGGTCATGAGCGGGCGCTCGAGCAGGAACTCCGGGCCGAAGATGTCGCCCTTGGTGTCGTCCCACTCGGACTTCTCGGTCGCCTGGATCCGCAGCAGCTGCTTGCGGTAGTCCCACTCGTACAGCGCCTTGGCCTCGTCGAGGCCCTCGTAGCACTGCAGGCGGATGAGCGTGCGGTCGAGGTAGCGCGAGAGCGCCTTCGCCAGCTCGGTCTTGCCGACGCCCGCGGGCCCTTCGACCAGGATCGGCTTGCCCAGCCGCGCGGCCAGGTAGGAGACGAGCGCTGTCGATTCGCCGGGCAGGTACCCGACGGATTGCAGGCCGTCTGCGACCTCCTGGACCGATGCGGGTGTCGCGGGCATGGGCCGGAGGATGATAGAGAGGGAGGGTGCCCGGGCTGCTACAGGCCTTCTTCTATGACCCGAATCCGACGTTCGGCGCGAGCCCGACGCCGTTCATCGTGCTGATGGTCGCGGGGTTCGCCATCGGCGTCTTCGGGCACATAGTGCGCGCGAAGGGGTTGGTGGCGCTCGGCATCGGGATGGTGTTCCTCGCCACGTTCCTTCTCCCGCTCGTCACCAACGTGCTCAAGAGCCAGCAATGACCGCCACCCGCGTTTCCAGCTTCTCCAAGGCGCTCGCGCTCGGAGAGATCCACGAGGACGTCGTCTTCCCGTATCCGATCCCGCGCGGCGAGGAGGCGGAGAAGGTCCGCAACCTGATCCGCGGCTTTCGCGACTACGCCGCGCAGAACATCGACTCGCGCGAGATCGACGACACGGCGACGATCTCCGACGAGGTCTATCGCGACCTCGGCGACCTCGGGCTGATGGGGCTGTACGTCGACGAGCAATACGGCGGGCAGGGCCTCTCGCAGACCGGCTACGCGCGCGTGTTCGAGGCGATCGGGCAGGTCGATGGCTCGCTGACGATCGGCATGGGCGTGCACCAGTCGATCGGCCTCAAGGGCATCCACATCTACGGGACCGACGAGCAGAAGGCGCGCTTCCTGCCGGACCTGGCGACCGGCCGCAAGCTTGCGGGCTTTGCGCTCACCGAGCCCAATGCGGGGTCGGACGCCTACAACATCGAGACGCGCGCGGTGCAGCAGGCAGACGGCTCCTGGCTGCTCAACGGCTCCAAGCGCTGGATCGGCAACGGCTGCCGCGGCGACGTGCTCACGGTCTTCGCGCGCGCGGAGGTCGACGGCAAGGACTCGCACATCGCGCTGATCCTCGAGAAGGGGATGGACGGCTTCGACCAGTCGGGGCCCCGCTACGAGACGATGGGGCTGAAGGGCAACCATCTGTGCCCCGTGCGCTTCAACGACGTTCGCGTACCGCCGGAGAACGTCCTCGGGGAGCCGGGCGAGGGCTTCCACATCGCGATGCAGGTCCTCAACAACGGGCGGATCGGCCTGGGAACCGGCAGCGTCGGGCTTGCGAAGCGGCTGCTGGACCTGGCGATCGAGCACGTGACGACACGCCGCCAGTTCGGCAAGACGCTGTCGGAGTTCGACATGGTCGAGGAGAAGATCGGCTGGATGGTCTCCTACCTCTTCGGGCTGGAGTCCCTGGCGTACCTGACCACCGGGATGATCGACAGCGGGATCGAGGACTACTCGGTCGAGTCGGCGATCGCGAAGATCTCGGGCACCGAGTTCGTCTGGTACCAGGCCAACCGCGCGCTGCAGCTCGCCGGCGGGCTGGGCTACATGCGCGACCAGCCCTACGAGCAGATCCTGCGCGACATCCGGATCTTCCCGATCTTCGAAGGCGCCAACGACGTGATGCGCTCGTTCGTGGCGCTGAGCGCGCTCAAGCCGCTGGGCGAGGAGCTCGAGGGTCTGGGCGACCTTGGCCTCGGCGACCCGATCGGCTCGATCGGCGCGATCGCCGAGTACGCGTTCGGGCGCGTCAAGCGCGAGATCCGGCCCGACCGCGTCTCGCGCGCGCACGACGAGCTCGCGTCGCTGGCCGACTCGGTCGGCGACCAGGTCAAGCGGCTGCGCGGCGAGGGCGAGGGCCTGCTGCGCAAGCACGGCAAGGCGATCGTCGACGAGGGCCTCGCCCACCGGCGCTACTGCGACGCGCTCAGCGACATCTACGCGCAGATCGCCGTGCTCTCGCGCGTGACCGCGATCTTCGAGGAGCAGGGCGTAGAGGCGTCCGGGCAGGAGCGCTACATCGCCGAGACGTTCTGCCGGCGCGCCGGCGCTCGGGTGGAGAGCGCGCTTGATGGGCTGCACCGCAACGACGACGATCGCATGCATTCGATCGCGACGCTCGCCTACAAGCGCGGCGCGTACGGCTACGCGCTGTTCGAGGACTGAATCGCCCGACCGCTAGTGTCGGGCCATGGACTCGCTGCTCGAACTTGCGGCCCAACTGGGCGCCGAACACATCGAGGCGGCGCCCGAGCGCCACGTCGGGTGGCGCTCCGAGGCCGCCGAGCTGGAGGCGCGCCTGGGGCGTGAGCTGTCGCTGGACGGGGAGGACGGTGAGACGGTGCTGCGTGAGCTCGCGGAAGACGCCGAGCCCGGGCTCGTCACGAGCCTGTCGCCGCGCTACTTCGGGTTCGTGATCGGCGGGGTGCTGCCGATCGCCCGCGCGGCCGACTGGCTGACCGTCGCGTGGGACCAGAACGCGGGCGGCTACTCGTGCAGCCCGACGATGTCGGTCGTCGAGGAGGTGGCGGGCGCCTGGGCGCGCGACCTGCTCGGCCTCCCGGCCGGTGTGTCGCACGGCTTCACCACCGGCTGCCAGATGGCGCACGTGACCGGCCTCGCCGTCGCACGCCATTCGATCCTGGCCCGCCAGGGCTGGAACGTCGAGGAGCGCGGGCTGCACGGCGCCCCGGCGGTTCGTGTGGTGGTGCCCGAGGACCGCCATGTCACGGTCGATGCCGCCGTGCGGCTGCTCGGACTGGGGCTCGCGAGCATGCGACCGGTGCCATGCGACGACCAGGGGCGCGTGATCCCGGACGAGCTCGAGCGCGAGCTCGCACGCGAGCCCGGCGTGCCGACGATCGTGACGGCACAGGCGGGCAACGTGAACACGGGCTCGTTCGAGGACTTCGAAGCGGTCTGCCGCCTTGCCCACCAGCACGAGGGGTGGGTGCACGTCGACGGCGCATTCGGGCTGTGGGCGGCAGCGAGCGAGCGCCGTCGCGCGCTGACGGCCGGCGTCGACCAGGCCGACTCGTGGGCGACCGACGGCCACAAGACGCTCAACGTCCCGCACGACTGCGGGATCGTGTTCGTCCGCGATCCCGAGGCGCACCAGGCGACGATCGCCGTCGACGCGCACTATCTCCAGCGCGGTCACGGCGAGCGCAACAACGGCGACTGGTCGCCTGACTTCTCCCGCCGGGGACGGGCGACGCCGGTCTACGCGGTCCTGCGCACGCTCGGTCGTCGCGGCATCGCGCGCATGGTGGACGGCATGTGCGATCGCGCGGCGCAGTTCGCGGAGATCCTCGGCGCCGACCCGCGCGCGGAGGTGCTCAACGAGGTCGTCTTCAACCAGGTGCTCGTGCGCTTCGGCGACAGCGACGAGGCGACCGACCGGGTCACCGCGGGGATCCAGCAGGAGGGCACGTGCTGGGCGAGCGCGACGGAGTGGCGCGGCCGGCGCGCGCTGCGGATCTCGGTGTCCAACTGGGCGACCGCCGAGGACGACGTCGAGCGCTCCGCGGCGGCGATGCTCGCGCAGGTGCCTGCTTGAGCGCCGAGGTCCGCATCAGCATCGGCCTGCGCTGGCGCGACATGGACATGCTCGGGCACCTCAACCAGGCGGTGTACCACGAGCTCCTGGAGGAGGGCCGCGGCGCGCTGTTCACGTCGCTCGGCGGTGCCTCGTTCCCGTTCGTGCTGGTGCGAGTCGAGCTCGACTATCGCCATGAGGTGCGCCGCGACCACGGCACGGTCGACATCGTCACGCGCGTGGAGCGGGTGGGCTCCAAGAGCGTCACGCTGGCGCAGGAGATCGCCCTGCCCGACGGCACTGTCGCTGCCGGCGGCTCCTCGGTGCTCGTCGCGTGGGATCCGCACGCGCGCGGCTCGCGCGAGCTGACCGACGCCGAGCGCGCTGCGCTGACGGGCTGATGCGGCGCCCGCCGCCCGCGGCCCGTGTCAAGGCTTCACGGGCCGGGACGGCGGGCCACTCGTGGGATCACCCCTTCTTCTTGGCCTTCTTCTTCGGGCAGGTCACGCCGACGCGCACGCTCGCGCGGTGGGTCCTGCCGTTCTGGGCGCCCTCGACGGCGCTCGTGTTGTTGTTCTTCGAGCACAGGCTGCGCGTCGCTACGAGGATCCCCTTCGATCCACCGGTGATCGTCAGCACGAACGAGCTCAGCGGGGCATCGGGGAGCCCGGTGAACTTCGTCACCACGTGCTTGCCCGTGAACGCCGAGTCGGCGTGCACGCTGATGTCGATCGGCCCGCTCAGCGCCGCCAGCAGGCTCGGCAGGCCACCGGGGCCGCCATTGACGAGGTAGACCGGTCCCGTCAGCGGCCCGTTGACCAGCGGCGTCGTCACCTTCGCCGTCCCGACTGCCGAGCTCTGCTTGCAGGCGCGCTTCTGCGCGTCGGCCAAGTCGCACAGCACCGGCAGGTTGTTCGCGTCGAGCGTGATGGACGCCGGCAGCGTCACCGTCGTGGTCTTGAGGTTCGCCTGCCCGGCCACCGGAGTGACCGTGGCGACCAGGCCGGGGTGCTTGCGCTTGGCGGTCTGGGCCTTGCCCCCGGTGAACCTCATCGCGAGCTTCGGCGAGAAGCCCAGCTTGTCGCAGCCACCCACGTGGAACGGCGAGCTGACCGCTGCCGGCGTGCCGGACGTCGACGTGATCACGCCGGCGATCTTCAGCGGATCGCAGTTCGTCGGGTTGACCAGGAAATCAGGCCGGTCGACGGTCACCGCCAGCCGGCGCAGTCGCAACGGGATCCCGCCGAGGATCGTCGGGAACGCGTCGCTGGCGACCGAGACGTGGGCATCGTCCGGGTTCACCGAGATCGCCTGGCGGACGACCACGGTGCCCAGGTTCAGGGGCCCGGCGATGGCCGGCACCACCACGGCGAGCCCGAATGGCGCGCCGTTGTGCGGGCCGGTGAGGTAGGTCTTGCCGGAAAGCCACAGCGGCAGGTCGCCGGCGCCCGCGGCGACGGTCGCCGTCCCCACCTGGCTCTCGGCCGGGCAGGTGCCGGCGTTCGCCTGCGCGTCGGAGCATGCCGGCACCGTCCCGAGATGCGCGAGCAGCCCGGGCGGGAGGTCGACGTTCACCGACGAGAGGTTCTGCTCGCCGTCGTTGCGCCCGAACTGGATCGTCAGCGCGCCGGTGCCGCCGGCCTGGCTGCCCGTCATGCCGGCGACGAAGCTCGGCGCGAACGGCATCGGCGACGCGCAGCCGGTGATGCCGAACGACGACGTCAGGCCGGCGGACTGGCCGCTCCACGCGGTGACCGTGGATCCCGCCGTGAACGTGCCACACGTCTGCGGGTTCGCCAGCACCGCGCGCGGCCCGCCGAAGAACGTGAGCGTGAGCGCGTTGAACGGCAGCTGCGGCAGATTGTCGAACAGCGTCGTCAGACGGCCCGTGTCCCGGTCGGGCGAGACGTTGCCGATCAGCTTGATCAGCGTGCCCGGCCCCGACGCGAGCAGGAAGATCCGGAACGGGCTGCTCGCGGTCCCCGCGCCGAAGTACAGGGAACCCTGGAGCGGGTGGGCCTGCAATGGGCTGTCGATCTGCACCTTGCCGATCTTCGCGGCGTCCGGGCAGGTGGACGCGTCATCGGACGTCGGCGCGAACTGGGCCTCGGTGCACACGGCCAGGCCGTCGGCCCCCGGCGGCGAGAGCGCGACGCCGTCCGGGAGCACCACCTCCACGCTGCGCAGCGCCGGCGTCGCCAGTTCGTCGGGTTTGTTGTTCTGCGGCAGCGTGGTTGTCACCGCGTAGCCCGCAGGCGTGTCCGCCTGCAACGTGCTGGGAGCGACGTTCAGCGACGGGTCGATCGACAGGGCCGTACAGCCCGTCGGTGCGGGCAGGGAAGCCGTCGCCTGCGAGTGGATGTCGGGCGTCTCCCAGGAGTTCGCCTCCGCACCTGCGGTCAGCGAGCCAGCGGAGCAATTGGCCGGGTATGTCAGGAATGGCTTGCGCGGACTGTCGGCGGGCACCCCGCCACGGTCGACGTCATGGATCGTGTCGGCCGGCACCCCCAGAACGTGAGCACCGATCCCGCCAGCGGGATCGCCTCGGACGCATCGCTCAGCCGCGTCGTGAGCTGGTAGCCATGGCCGGGGCCGATGTCAGCGTTGATCATCACCGTGGGGATCAACGCGACCGTCGCGAAGCTCGCCGCGTGTCCCGGCTGCGTGTCGACGTGGAACACGCGCAGGTTGAACGTGATCGGGGACCCCATGAACGAGAAGTTCAGGGTCAGCATGCCCACCTGTGTCGACGGGTCGCACTGGTTGTTGGCGAGCTGCCCCATATGACACACCGGCACGTTCTGCGGGTTGCCAAGGAAGCCCTGCGGCAGCGTGACCGTGAGGTCTTTGTTGCGCCCGATCGGCGTGCCGTCGAGCTCCGTGTCGAAGCCCACGACGGTTGTCAGGTCGGGATGCGCGCCTGCCTGGGCGCTGCTGCGCCTGGGGCCCCCCCCCCGGGGGGGGGGGGGGGGGGGGGGGGGGGGGGGGGGGGGGGGGGGGGGGGGGGGGGCGACGGCGGCGGCGCCGAGCAGCGCGTCGGAGCGCAGCGCCATGCCGAGCGCAGCGTCGTCGAGCTTGGGATCGTGCGTCAGGACGACGACCGACGTCGCGCGGTCCAACCCGCCGAGCACCGGCACCGCCTCCTGCGGCCATGCCGCCATCACGCGCTCGGCGGCGGGGAAGCGCGACGCGGTGGCGAACTGCCGTCGCGGGTCGATGACGAACACGCGCCAACCAGTGGCCGAGGCGAGCGCCGCGAGATGGCCTGCGAGGTCGACCGCGCCGAAGATGAACAGCCGCGGCGGCGGCGCGACCGCGTCCAGGAACACCCGCCCGTGCCCGGTGTCGACCAGCCCACAGCGCTCGGTCCACAGCGCGTCGTGGGCGAGCTCGAGCGCGGCTGCGTCCAGCGCGGGATCTCCGAGCGATCCATCGGGCTCTTCGTCGGCCGTGACGAGCAGCGTCGCGCCGGGCTCGGGCACGCCGTCGATCGCGGTGACGAGCACGACTCGCTCACCGTTGCGAACGCACGCCGCGAAGGCGCCGCCATGTCCCGCCGGGTCGTGACGCTGGACCCAGACCTCGATCTCACCGCCGCACGGCAGGCCGACATCCCATGCCTCCTCGTCGGCGATGCCGTACGCCAACAGTTGCGCAGGCGCACCGGCAATGACGCGCGCGGCGCACTCGACCACCGCACCTTCGACGCACCCGCCGGAGACGGCGCCCGCGATGTCGCCCGAGGCGCTCAGTGCCAGCTTGGCCCCGGGTGGTTGCGGAGCCGACCGCTTGGTCGAAACGACGGTCGCGACGGCCGCATCCTCGCCCGCCTCCTCCCAGCGCCCCAGCGCGTCGAGCAACTCACGCATCGTCTACCTCCCCCGGCGCCCGATCGCGATGCCGACGAGGAGCACGAGAACTGCGAAGACCAGTGCTGTTCGAGGCTCGCGGAGCCTTCCGGCGACGACCGACGCGGCGATCTTGCCGGCGGGCAGCGACGTCTCCGGGGATGGCTCCGCGGCGCGCGGGGGTGGCGCCGCCGCGTGCGGTGCCGGCTCCTCGTGGGGCTCCGTTGCCGGGGACGGCTCCATCAGCGCGGCAAGGTTGTGCGCGAAGGTGTCGGTCAGCGTCGCGGCGACGTCCTTGATGACCCCCTGGCCCATTGCGGCCGCCTTGCCGCTCATCTGCATCTCCGTGATGATCGACGCCTCGGTACCCGCGTCCTGCTCGCGGAGCGCCATGCGGATGTTCGCCGAGGCCGTTCCCTGGCCGCGCGCCTCCTTGGCCTTCGCCCGCATGGTCGCCTGGTGAGTCGACGCGTCCTTGTCGACGATCTCGACATCACCCTTGTAATTCATGGTCATCGGCCCGAGCTTGACCTTGACCGCAACCTTGTAGGCGTCGTCACCGCTCTGCTCGAGCACCTGGGCGCCGGGCATGCACGGCGCGACCCGCTCGACGTCGAGCAGGAGGTCCCAGACCTCTTCGACGGGGGCATCGACCACGAACGTGTTCTCGAACTCCATTACCGACGAGCTCCGATCTCTTCGATCGCCTCCGACAGGGCGAACAGGTTGTGTCCTGGGACGAACGCGTCGCAGAACGGCAGTGCCGCGGCCATCCCCGCCGTGCGCGGGGCGAAGTCCGGGGCCGCCTTGCGCGGGTTCACCCAGACGATGCGGTAGGCGAGCCGGCGCAGGCGCTCCATCTCGCGAGCCAGCACCGAGGGGTCACCGGTCTCCCAGCCGTCGGAGACGATCACGACGACGGCGCCGCGGGCCATGCCCCGACGGCCGTGCTCATCGTTGAAGCGCGCCAGCGCCTGGCCGATCCGCGTCCCGCCCGACCAGTCGGGCGCGGCCGCGGCGGCGCGGCTGATCGCGAGGTCCGGCTGGTGCCCGCGCAGCGCGCGCGTCAGGCGCGTCAGCCGGGTGGCGAACACGAACGCCTCGGCGTTCGCGCCGCCGACGGCGCCGTGCAGGAACGCCAGGAACGCGCGCGAGTAGGGCTCCATCGATCCGGAGATGTCGCACAGCACGACGAGCGGACGGTGGCGCAGCTCGCGACGCCGGCGCAGCTGGCGCGACCGGGTCACCGCCCGTCCGGTGGCTGGCGCGCAGCGTCGCCCGCACGTCGAGATGGTCGCCGCGGCGCGCACGGCGCGCACGGCGCGTGCGGCGCAGCGGCGTGGCCGAGCGACAGCTCGCGCATCAGCCGGCGCAACGCGGCGAGCTCGTCGGGCTCGAGCTCGGCGAAGTCCTTCGTCGCCAGGCGCTCGTCGGCGCTGGCGAGAGCGAGCGGCAACTCGCGCTGCGGTCCGTCGGCGTCGTCGCGCTCGCCCGCCGGCGCTGCGGATGGCCGGCCGCCGGCCGCCAGCGCCGCGGGCGGCGCGCCGGGCACCGGCGGCCGACCGCCACGGAGCGCACCCTCGAGCTGCGGAGCTGCCTGATCGCCGCGCGGGCCGGCGGGATCATCGAGGCCGTCGAAGATCCGGGCGAAGACGGCGTCGAAGGCCCCGACCTGGGCGTGCGACGACAGAACACCGATCGGGCGGTCCAGTACAGGCGCGCACGCGTCGCCGGACGGGTCAGGTCCAGCGCCCGCGCAAAGCGCACGGAGCGCTCCGGCGAGCACGGAATCCCGGCATCGTGCACCGCGCGCCCGAACGCCGGCCGCCACGGTGGCCAGGTCGACCTCAGGCGGCATCGTCGGCTCCTGCCGCCAGCACCGATCCGAGCCCGCGGTCGCGCACGTGCTGCTGGTCCTCGCGGTACTTGAGCACCGCGCCGAGCGTCCGTTCCGACGACGCCGCGTCGAGCCGTTGCGACGCCCAGGGCCTGCAGCGCCGCGACCCAATCGATCGCCTCGGCGATACCCGGGCGGCTTCTGGATGTCTTCCGCCGCGCAGCGGCGCACGGCGGCGGCGACGTCGGCCGCCAGCCCGGCCGCCGCGCCCGGCACACGGCGGCGAACGATCTCGGCCTCGCGCTCCGCGCTCGGGTAGTCGATCCAGTGGTACAGGCAGCGGCGCTTGAGCGCGTCGTGCAGGTCGCGCGTGCGGTTCGACGTCAGCACGACGACCGGCGGGTGCGTCGCCCGGATCGTGCCGAGCTCCGGGATCGTCAGGCTGGCCTCGGCGAGGAGCTCGAGCAGGAACGCCTCGAAGTCGTCGTCGGCACGGTCGAGCTCGTCGATCAGCAGGACCGCCGGGCTGGGGCCGGGGTGCTCGATCGCGCGAAGCAGCGGACGGCGCACAGGTAGCGCGTCGGAGAACAGCTCGTCCTCCGTCAGCTCGCCGGAGCTCGCCTCTGCCATCCGGATCCGCAGCAGCTGGCGCGGGTAGTTCCACTCGTAGAGCACCTCGGCCGAGTCGATCCCCTCGTAGCACTGCACGCGGATCAGCGGCGTGTCGAGCACCGCGGCGAGCGCCTTGGCGGCCTCGGTCTTGCCGACGCCGGCCTCGCCTTCGAGGAGCAACGGCTGCGGGAGCGTGATCGCGAGGTACAGCGCGGTCGCCAGTCCTTCGTCCGCGAGATAGTCAACGGCCGCCAGCCGCTCCGCGAGCACGTCCGGATTCACGCGACGGCCTCTGAGGCGAGCAGCAGCCGGTAGTCCGCCCAGGTATCGACGTCGATCGGAACGGCACCGCTGATCGGCACCTCGGTCACGTCCGCGGCGTGGCGCTCCAACAGCTTCCAGACCGCCTTGTCGCCGTGCATCGCGGCGAGCTCGCCGAAGGCCGCCCGGCCGAAGGCGAACGGATGGCCGCGGCCGTTGTCGTAGCGACAGACGGCGAACGGCGCGCCGGAGCGGCGTTCCAGCAGCGCTCGGACGGTCGCGGCACGAACGCCGGGCTGATCGCCGAGCAGGAGCACGAGCACGTCGCTGCGCCGATCGACAGCCGTCAGCGCCGCGGCGATCGACGACGAGCAACCGCTGCCGTAGTCCGGGTTCTCGACGACGTCGACGCCGCCGAGGTCGACTGCCGCCAGGACCTCGTCGGCACCGCCGCCGACCGCGCAGATCAACTGGTCGAGGCCACATGCCCGAGCCGTCCCGATCGTGTGGTCGAGCAGCGTCCGGCCGCGGTAGGGCAGCAGCTGCTTGGGCTGACCCAGCCTCCGCGATCCGCCGGCGGCGAGGACCAGGCCGGTGACCCGCTCAGTGGTCATGGCAGCAGCCGCCGTCCGGCGCGGCCGTGACCTCGACCGGCGTCGCGGGCACCGGCGTGCCACGTGGGGCGCCCGAGCGGCGCTCCTGCACGATCTCGGCGAGGATCGAGAGCGCGATCTCGGCGGGCGTGCGCGCGCCGATCTGCACCCCCGCCGGCGTATGCAGGCGGTCGCGCAGCTCGTCGGCGACGTCGAGCGACGCGCGCACGGCGGCGCCGCGGCGCTCGCTGGCGACCAGCCCGACATACGGCACTCCCTCGGTGAGCGCCGTGACGAGCGCCGGTTCCTCGTCGCGACCGTGCGAGGCGACGACGAGCGCGAGGTCCTCGCCGCTGATCGACACGGCCCCGTCGGCGGGCGCGGCCGCCTCGAGACCCACGTACGGTGCAAGCTCGCGCAGCGCCTGGGCCACCGGCGCGTCGCCGACGACGACGACGCGCGGCGGCGGCAGCGACGGGTCGAGGAAGATCTCCAGCGTCCCGCCGCTGTGACAGGGGTTGTGCGCGGTGACCGCGCCGTCCACGACCGGCTCGTCGCCGCCGGCGTCGGGCACGAGCCGCAGCAGCAGCGGCTCGCCCGTCTCCATCACGCGCAACCCGTGGAGGCGCACCGAGCTCTCGGCGCACACGCCGCCGACGAACCCCTCGATGGAGCCGTCGGCAAGCACGAGCGCCGCGTCGCCAGGGCGGGCGCTCGTCGGGCTCTGCGCGCGGACGACCGTCGCGGTGACGAACGCGTGGCGCGCCTCCTGCAACTGCCGGGCACGCTCTGCGAGGGCGGTCGTGATCACTGCGGCGGGGTCGCCTTTCCCTGCATCGCGTCCCACACGCGCGCCGGCGTGCACGGCATGTCGATGTGGTCGACGCCGTGCGACTCGTGCAGCGCGTCGATCACCGCGTTGACGATCGCCGGCGGCGAGCCGACGGTCGGCGACTCGCCCACGCCCTTGGCGCCGATCGGGTGATGCGGTGACGGGGTGACCGTCTCCCCCAGCTCCCAGGCCGGCACCTCCAGCGCCGTCGGGATCAGGTAGTCCATGAACGACCCGCCGATGCAGTTGCCCTGGTCGTCGAAGGCGATCAGCTCCATCAGCGCGATCCCGACGCCCTCCGCCAGGCCGCCGTGGATCTGGCCCTCCACGATCATCGGGTTGATCCGGACGCCGCAGTCGTCGACCGCGATGAAACGCCGCACCTTGACCTGGCCGGTGCCGCCGTCCACGTCGACGACGCAGATGTAGGCGCCGAACGGGAACGTCAGGTTCGGCGGGTTGTAGACGGCCAGGTCCTCGAACGCGCCCTCGACGCCCTCCGGCAGGTCGCCCGCGCCGTGTGCGGCCATCGCGATCTCCGGAATCGTCTTGCCCTGCTCGGGGTCCCCCTTGACGAACCAGCGGCCGTCGGACCATTCGAGGTCGTCGGGCGAGGCCTCGAGCATGCCTGCCGCGATCAGCCGCGCGCGCTCACGGACCTTGCGCGCGACGAGCGCCGCGGCTCCGCCGGAGACCGGCGTGGAACGGCTCCCATAGGTCCCGAGCCCGTACGGCGTGCGATCGGTGTCGCCGTTGACCACCTCGATGTCCGCGGCCGGGATGCCGAGCTCCTCGGAGACGATCTGCGCGAACGTCGTCTCGTGGCCCTGGCCCTGGCTCATCGCGCTGATCCCGAGCACGGCTTTCCCGGTCGGGTGCACGCGCAGCTCGGCGCCGTCGTTCATCGCCAGGCCCAGGATGTCCATGTCCTTGCGCGGGCCCGCGCCGACGGTCTCGGTGAAGAACGAGATGCCGATGCCCATCAGCTCGCCATTGGCGCGCTTCTCCGCCTGCTCGGCGCGCAGCTGGCCGTAGCCGGCGATGTCCATCGCCTTGCGCATCGCCGTCTCGTAGTCGCCGGAGTCGTAGACCCAGCCCGTCTTGCACTCGTAGGGGAACTGGTCGGGGCGGATGAAGTTCTTCAGCCGCAGCTCCGCCGGATCCATCTCAGCTCGAGCGCGAGCGCGTCGACCATCCGTTCGACGAGGTACACGGCCTCGGTCACGCGGAACGAGCAGCGGTAGGCCACGCCTCCGGGCGCCTTGTTCGTGTAGACGCCCGTGACGTTGCAGTGCGCCGCCTCGAGGTCGTAGGAGCCGCTGAAGATGTGGAAGAACCCGGCGGGGTACTTCGTCGGCTGCGCGGTGGAGTTGAACGCGCCGTGGTCGGCGATCACGTCCACCCGTAGGCCGGTGATCTTGCCGTCCTTCGATCGCAGCGATCTCCCCGTGCATCACGTAGTCGCGCGCGAAGCCGGTCGACATCAGGTTCTCCGAGCGGTCCTCCTGCCACTTCACCGGCTTGCCGGTCAGGATCGAGCCGACGATCGCGCAGACGTAGCCCGGATAGACCGGGACCTTGTTGCCGAAGCCGCCGCCGATGTCGCCGGGGATGATCCGGATCTTGTGCTCGGGCAGGCCGGCGACGAGCGCGTAGACGGTCCGGTGCGCATGCGGCGCCTGCGTCGTCGTGTAGAGCGTCAGCTGGCCCATCACGGGATCCATGTGGGCCACCGCGCCGCACGTCTCCAGCGGAGCCGGATGGCAGCGCGGGTAGATCATGTCGCGCGTGACAACCACTTCTGCCGCGTCGAAGACGGCGTCGGTGGCGGCCTTGTCGCCGGCCTCCCAGTCGAAGATGTGGTTGTCCGTGCGCGCCCTCCTGGTCGTCACGGATCACCGGTGCGTCGGCGTCCAGCGCCTTGCGCGCGTTGACGACCGCGGGCAGCTCCTCGTAGTCGACCTCGATCAGCTCGAGCGCGTCGCGCGCTGCATAGCGGTCCTCGGCGACGACGAACGCGACCTCCTGGCCCTGGAAGCGGACCTTGTCGGTGGCCAGCACGGCCTGCGTGTCAGCCGACATCGTCGGCATCCAGGCGAGGTTCAGCCCGGCGAGGTCTGCGCCGGTGACCACGGCGCGCACCTTCGGGTGCGCGAGCGCGGCGGACGTGTCGATCGAGAGGATCTTCGCGTGCGCGAGCGGGCTGCGCAGCACGGCGCCGTGCAGCATCCCGGGCAGCTTCAGGTCATCGATGTAGCGGCCCTGGCCGCGGACGAACCGCGGGTCCTCCTTGCGCTTCATCCGGCCATAGCCGGTGATGGGGGGCTCTTCGGTGGTCGCCATCTGTCAGCTCCCTGAGGTGGTCGGCGCGGCGCTGTTCTCGGCGGCCCACTGGACTGCCTTGACGATGTTGAGGTAGCCGGTGCAGCGGCAGATCTGGCCGCTGATCGCCTCGCGGATCTCCTCGTCGGTCGGATTCGGATTGCGATCGAGCAGCGCGCGGGCGGTGAGCATCATGCCGGGGGTACAGAACCCGCACTGCAGGCCGTGCTCCTCGATGAACCCCTGCTGGACGGGATCCAGCACGCCGTCCTGCTCGAGGCCCTCGACGGTGCGGATCTCGTGGCCGGCGGCGCTCGCCGCCAGAACGGTGCACGACTTGACCGGCTCGCCGTCCATCAGCACGACGCAGGCGCCACAGTTCGACGTGTCGCAGCCCCAGTGCGTACCGGTGAGGTCGAGGTCGTCGCGGATGAAGTGCACGAGCAGCGTGCGCGGCTCGACATCGGCGCTGCGCTCCTCGCCGTTGATGGTCAATGCGACCTGCATCAGTTCCCCTCTCGCAGTGCTCGGGCGGTCGCGGACCGCAGGGCGCGCAGCGTCAGCTCGCGCGCCAGATGGCGCTTGTACTCGGCGGACCCGCGCTGGTCGGACGTCGGCGAGCAGTCCTCGGCCGCGAGATCCGCGGCAGCCGCGAACGCGTCCTCGGAGGGTGACTGACCTGCCAGCGACTCCTGCGCGCGCTCGGAGGTCACGCCCGCGCCGACGGCGGTCAGCGCGATGCCCGCCTGTGCGATCGAGCCGCCGTCGAAGCGCAACGCGACGCCGGAGGCCGCGACTGCCCAGTCCCCGACCCGGCGTTCGACCTTCTCGTACGCGCTTCCGGCTCCATCCCGCAACGGCACGCGGATCTCGACGAGCATCTCGGCGTCGGCCGACTGCGGTCTCGTACGGGCCTCGGTGAAACTCCGGCATGGTCACGACGCGCTCACCATCCAGGCCACGGATGACCGAGCTCGCGCCGACTGCGGCGCAGACCGCCGAGAGGTCCTCCGCGGGGTCGGCCTGGCACAGCGCACCGCCGATCGTGCCGCGATTGCGCACACCGGGTCGGCGATCACGTGCTCGGCGTCGGTGAAGATCGCGAGCCGTGAGGCCAGCAGCTCGGACTCGAGCAGCTCGCGATGGCGCGTCATCGCACCGATGCGCACCTCGTCCTCCTGCTCGCGGACGTAGCCCAGCTCGCCGGCCAGCGGATCGATGTCGATCAGGCACTCGGGCGCCGCAAGGCGCAATTTCATCATCGGCAGCAGCGAGTGCCCGCCGGCGAGCAGCCGCGCCTCCGGTCCGCGCGCCTTCAGCAGCTCGAGCGCGTTGTCGACGCTCGTCGCGCGCTCGTACTCGAACGAGGCGGGGATCTGCATAGGTTTCCTTCCCGGGTGGGACAGTGCCGCCTCGAAACGTCGCAGGCGTACGCTTGGTCGGCAAACGGCGATGAACCGATCGCTTAATCCATGACGCTACGCCAGCTCGCATGCTTCGCGACGGTCGCCCGGCTGGGCTCGGTGAAGGCCGCCGCGCGCGAACTCGGGATCAGCGAACCGGCGGTCTCGGCGGCCGTCGGCGTCCTGCGGGACGAGCTCGCCGACGAGCTGTACCACCGCGAGGGCCACGGGCTCGTGCTGTCCGCGCAAGGGGAGCGACTGGCGTCCCTGGCGACCGAGATCGGCGCCCTCGCCGGACGTGCGACCACCACGCTCGGCGAGCAGGAGCCCGCCCCTCGGCTGCTGCACATCGCCGTCACGGGCTGCGTCGAGGAGCACATCGTCGGGCCACTCCTCGCCGCCTTCAGCGAACGGACGCCGGACGTCCACGCAAACGTCGAGGTCGAGCCCGCCGCGCGCTTCGCGGACCTCCTCGACCGCCGCCGCGCCGACATCACCCTCGGCCCGCGCCCGGGCCTCGCCGCCGCGCCCGGCTTGTCGCGACTCCCTTCCTCCGCTACCGCATGGTCATCGTCGCGCCGCCGGGGCACCGCTTGGCGGATCGGGATGACGTCGCGCCGGCCGAGCTCGCGCGCGAGCGCTGGCTCGTCGGATCCGACGGCGCGGGCGGCGCCTCCCCCGTCGGGCAGTACTTCGCGCGGGCGAGGATCGAGCCCGCCGACGTGCGTGCGTTCCCGAGCGACGCCGCCGCGCTGTCCGGGGTCGCGGCGGGTGAGGGCGTGATGCTGGCGCTGTGGCACGCGACGGCCGTCGAGCTGCGCACGCACAGCGTCGTGCGCCTGTCGGTTCGCGGGACCCCGGTCGTGGACCTCTGGTACGCGAGCACCCTCCCGGACGGGCACTGCCTGACCGGGGCGAGCGCGCTGCGCCGCTTCGCCGCCACGCCGGAGGCGACGCATGCGATCGCCGCGCCGCGCCGCGGCGTCCGGCCGCGCTGGTGCGCGCGCCGGTGCACGCCACGCTCTGGCATTCCGTCGCCCGTGGGTAGGGTCGGAGCGGGTGGAAGTCCGCGAGCTCGACTACCCGATGTTCATCGTCACGGCGTGCGCCCGGGGAGAGCGCGCGGGCTGCCTCGTCGGGTTCGCGACGCAAAGCAGCATCGATCCGCTGCGGTTCATCGTGCTGCCTTCGGATAAGAACCGGACGTTTCGCGTGGCCCAGGACGCGAGCGCTGCTCGCCGTGCACCTCGTGCCGGAGCGGGGCGGACGCGCTGGCAGCGCTGTTCGGATCGCAGACGGTGACGAGGTCGACAAGTTCTCCCACTGCTCGTGGACACCGGGGCCAGGCGGGACGCCGATCCTCGACGACTGCGGCAACTGGTTCGCGGGCCGCATCCTGAGCGATGGATGCTGGAGACCACTGGGCGTACCTGCTCGAGCCGTGCGCGGCGACGGTGACCCGGGCGAGGGCGCCTTGATGTTCCGCGAGGCCGTGGATCGAGCCGGGACACGAAGCATGAGCGACCTCTTCGACACGCTCACCGCGGACGTGCCGGCGTTCGGCCGGCCGCGGCCGACGACCTGCCGGCGATCGCGCTGAACATGGTCGCCAGCGTCGACGGGCGCGACGACCCTCGACGGGCGGGTCGGGCGACTGACGGTCCCGCCGACCAGTCGCTGCTGCGGCGCCTGCGCGAGGAGGCTGACGCGGTGCTCGTCGGCGCTTCAACGGTCCGCGCCGAGGGCTACCGCGCCCTGCTGCGCCCCGACGCCCGCGAACGCCGTGAGCGCGAGCGCGGCTGCGCCGAGCCGCTCCTGTGCGTCGTGAGCCGCGATGCGAACCTCGGGCCCGGCAACCCGGCCCTCGGCGCGGGGCCGAGCCCCTGGTCTTCCTGACTCCGCGGGCGCGCGGCTCCCGGAAGCCGAGCGCGAGGTCCTGGCGCTGCGGTCCCCCGCCGCGCCGCCCGGCGAGCCGCTGATGCTGCGGCCCGCTGCTCGCGCAGCTGCGTGCCGAACTCGGGGTGGAGCGGGTCGTCTGCGAGGGCGGAAGCACGCTGAACGCGGCGCTGCTCGCCGAGGGCGTCGTCGCCGAGCTCTTCGTCGCGATCTCGCCGCTCATCGCGCGCGAGGCCGGATCCCCGGCGATCGTCGCCGGCGTGACGGCGCCGCTGGAGCTCGAGCTGCTGGCCCACGCGACCGCCGAGAACTTCGCGTTCCTGCGCTACCGCCTACCGGCCGTTTACTAGGCCTCAACCGCCAGGCGGTGACCTGCGTGGTCATGACCTGGACCTCAATCAGCCATCCCTCGCTCCTCGGAGCGGTTGGAGCAGCGGTGATCGCCGCGCTCGCGCTGACGACGACTCCCGCCTCGGCAGCCACCGAGCTGTTCAGCAACACGACGCCGATCTCGATCCCCTCCAGCGGGACCGCGTCGCCCTACCCGTCGACGATCAGCGTCCAGGGAATGTCCGGGCGCGTCACGGACGTCAGCGTGAGCCTGAACAAGTTCAAGCACGACTATCCGTGGGACGTCGACGTCCTGCTCGTCTCGCCGGACGGGGACACCGCGGTCGTCATGTCGGACGCCTGCGGGAACGCCCCGGTCGCGAGCAATCGCTGGGTCTTCAACGAGACGCTCGGCACGCCGATGCCGAAGGACGGGCCCTGCGACGGGTCCTTCTATCGCCCCACCGACCACGCTGGCTCCGCGGCCGACACGCCGCGCGCGGACTTCTGGCCCTATGCGCCGTTCGCGACGATCCACTACCCCGACCTGGACCGTTTCGTCGGCGAGCAGCCCAACGGCGACTGGGGCCTGTTCATCGTCGACGACCAGCAGGCCGACGGCGGTTCGATCGCCGAGGGCTGGTCGCTACGCTGACGACGGCCGTGCCCGACGCGGTGGTCCCAGGGCCGAGCCCGTCGGGAGCTGCCGACCCGTACCCGATCACGCGCACCATCAGCGGCGTGGACGGCGTGATCACGGACGTCGACGTGGCGCAGGTGGGCATCTACCACCAGCGGCCGGTGGACCTCGACATGCTGCTCGTGGGCCCGCACGGCCAGAGGGCGATGCTCATGTCGGACGCCTGCGGCCAGGCCCAGGTCAAGGGCATCGGCTGGGGCTGGGACGACGAGAGCAGCCTGATGATGCCCACCTCTCCGTGTGCCGGCGACCAGTCCTACGTCCTGACCGACGTCAACCCGGGCGACAGCCTGCCGAGCCCGCTCCGCCGGGCCCGTACGCGAACTCGTTGTCGACGTTCGACCTCACCGATCCCAACGGCGAATGGCGCCTGTACGTGGCCGATGACTTCGCTGATCCGGCGAACGGGTTCCTCACCCAGCGGTTCACGCTGAACATCCAGACCCGGCCGCGGGCGAACGTCGCGTTCGCCGAGGAGGCGGCGAGCCTGACAGAGGGCGGGTCGGCCGAGGTCAAGCTCGTCCGGTTCGGGCCCGACACGTACGGCGCGGGCGCGGTGACGGTGACGAGCGCCCCGGAGAGCGCGCAGGCGGGCAGCGACTTCGAGCCCGTAGCGACGACCGTGCAATTCGAGCCCGGCGAGACCGAGCACACGATCCCGATCAACGCGCTCGCGGATGGGCTCGGCGAGCAGCCGGAGACCTTCACCCTGTCGATCGGCGATCCGACGGGCGACGCGCAGACGGTGTTCCTCAGCGACGCGAACGTGACGATCCGCGATCCCGAGCCGATCCCAGGGACCGGGACCGGCACCGGCACCGGCGGAGGTGACGGAGCGAACGGCGACGGCGCCGAGCCCGATCGCATCGCGCCGATCACCAGCCGCGTCAGCGTGAAGCACCGCACGGTTCGCTTCACGTTGTCCGAGGCGGCCGCCGTGACCCTGATCTTCCAGCGCGCCGGCACGGGACGGCGCATCGGAACGGTGCGCGCGCCGGGACGCGGCGGCGACAACCGGGTGCGCATCACGGGGCGCCTCGGCCGTCGCGCGCTGCGTCCCGGCCGCTACCGGCTGCGCGTGGTCGCCCGCGACGCCGCGGGCAACCAGTCGACGAGCCGCGCGCGGACGTTCCGCATCGTGCGCTGATCGCTACGGTCGGCGGGTGACGTCGAGCACGTCCCCGCCGTTCTCACCGCGCCGCACGGCCTGCTCGAGGGGCCGTGCGTGCTCGGCGACGCCATCGTGTTCAGCGACGTGCTCGCGGGCGGCGTGTTTGCGCTCCGAAGCGACGGTGAGGTGTACGAACTGCTCGCGCGGCGGCGCGGCATCGGCGGCCTCGCGGCCACGACGCAAGGCGGGCTGATCGTCACCGGCAGGGATGTGACGCTGCTCGACGCCCCAGGGCAGACGCGGGTGATCTACGAGGACGCGTCGGCGGCCGGGTTCAACGACATCGGGACGTGCCGCGACGGCAGCGTGATCGTCGGGGTGCTGCGCTACCGGCCGATGGCCGGGGAGCAACCGCAGCTCGGTGAGCTCGTCCAGATCGCGGCCGACGGAACGGCGGACATCGTCGCCGGCGACTTCCTTTGGCCGAACGGGATCGCCGAGCGCGAGGACGGCTCGCTCCTCGCCAGCGACTTCGCCCGCGGCCACGTCAAGCGCGTCTCACGCGACGGCGACTGCGAGATCTTCTTCGAGCTCGCGAGCGGCGCGCCCGACGGGCTTGCGCTGGACGCGGAGGACCACCTCTGGATCGCCACCGGCCACGGCGGCTCGCTGCTGCGGGTCAGCCCCGAAGGGGAGCTCGTGGAGGAGATCGCCATGCCGGCGCGGTTCGTCTCCAGCCTCTGCTTCGCCGGGGCAGAGCTCATCATCACGACCGCCGACAACCTCGTCACGCCCGAGACGGGCGGCTCGCTGCTGCGAGCTGTACGCGCTGTCGCCGGCGCCGAGGTCCCACTCGCCACCGTCAGCTGATCGCGTCTGGGACCGCGCGCGCAGCCGTCATGAGCGTCCGCGCATTCGCCGTGCGACCACGTCGGCTGCGGCGGCCAGCCGAACCTGCGCAGCGCCTCGACGTCGGCGGGATCGCCGGGCGCCGCGGCGACGCGGCGAGCTGCTCGGCGAAGTGCTCGGCGGCGTCCGGGCGAGCGCCCGGGCCGTCGAGGCGGTAGCGCGGCGGGAGCAGCGGGCCGAACAGCAGCGGCCTCGGTGAGCTCGGGGCGGGCTGAGCAGGTCGGGCGCGACGCCGAGCTCGTCGGCGAGCGTCGTCGCGAGCGCGTTGTGCGGGTCGAGCGGCGGCGGGGCTCGGCGATCGCTGGCGCGCATGCGTGCCTCGTCGGGCGGCGGAGACATCGCCTGCCCAGATCGCGACGATCCAGCGCGCCTGCAGCTCGAGCAGCGGGAAGTACGGGCCCTGGGCGAGGAACTGGCCGATGACGCCGAAGCCGGGCAGGTCGGGATGCAGCGTGCGCTGGTAGAGCGCGAGGTCGGGGCCGAGCACGGCCCAGACGCGTCGTCGAGATACGGGATGTCGAGGTCGTAGCCGGTCGCGCAGACGATCGCGTCGACGGTCTCGCGCGAGCCGTCGGCGAACGTGACGGTCGCGGCCGTCGATCGCGGCGATCGCCGGGCGGCAGACGATGCTGCCGTCGGCGACCTGCGCGAGGTAGTCCTGGCACAGCGAGAGGCCCGCGGCGAGGATGTCGCGCGTCGCGGCTCGGGCGCTCCGAAGGCGGCCGGGTTGCCCGCGACGCGCAGCACCCGCTCGCGAAGCGTGCGGCTCAGCTCCTCGCGCGGAGCAGAGCGCCGCTCGAGCGCCCCGAACGCCGTGTACCACTGCCAGTCCGACGACACGCCGTCGACGACCTTCTGGATCACGTAGCGCGGCTTGCGGAACGCCGAGACACGACCGGTGACGGCGGCGAGATCCGACGCGATCTCGAGGCCGCTGATCCCGTTGCCGTAGACGAGCGTGCGGCGACCGCGAAACGGCTCGGCGCCGGGGTACGTCGAAGGAGTGGATGAGCTCGCCGTCGAACGCGTCAAGCCCCGGCGGCAGGCGCGGCTTGCGGAAGCGGCCGGAGGCGACGACCACGGCGTCGAAGCGCTCGCCGTCGACGTCCCAACCCGGGCGAGCCGTGCGACCGGCGTGCGCAGCCGGATCCGCTCGGTGACGCCGAAGCGGTCCGCATAAGCGCGCAGGTAGGCGTGGATCTGCTCGGCGGCGGGATGCAGCGGATGGTCCGCCGGCGCGGGAAGTCCGAGAACGCGGTCATCGCGCGGCTCGTGTTCGTGCGCATCCCCGGCCACACTCCGCTGTGGGCGGCCGTCACATGCCACTGCCCGCCGAGGTCGTCGCTCGCTTCGAAGACCGCCGGGTCGAACCCCGCCTCCGAGCGCATGCTTGGCGGCGACCAGCCCGCTGGGCCCAGCCCCGACGACCGCCACGCGAGCATGACGCCGCAGTCTCATCTGCTCAAACTAGCCCGACTGGGCAGCCCAGGCGAGCGGGTACTGGCGAGATCAGCCCGACGCCGGCGAATCCCGGCACGGCCACGAACGCGAACCACAGCGCAACCAGTTGCACGGCGCGCAGCGGTCGCTGATCGGCGGGGAAGAACCGCACCGCGATCAGCATAAGGACCAGGATGACGAGTGCGGGCAGCGAGCCAGAAGACCACGGCGAGCGTTGCCGGGGCGAGCACCACGTAGAGCGGTCCGGCGATCGGCGAGTGCGGAGCCACGCAGGCCGCCAGGCCGATAGCCGCGGCGCCGATGCAGACGACGCGGAACACCACGCTCGGGCGCTGCCCGGACGCGCGGGCGGAGGCGACCCACGCGGCGGCAAGCGCCACGATGCCGGCGCCGAGCCCACCCCAGCGCGCGAGCAGGATCATCCCCCGGACCGTGCCCCCGCCGGAGTCCTCGCACGCCACGTGGTGCGTGTTGGACCAGACGAGGAATCCGGCGAAGAGCGCCGCCGTGACGACGGCGAGCAGCAGGACCGGAAGCCGGGCGGGGGGCGTCAGCCGTTCTCGGCGATCCGCAGGAACGCCTCGGCGCGGCGCTTGTCGCGCAGCGCCTTGCGCTCGGCCTCGGAGCCCTCGTCGGCCTCCGATGCCTCGCGCTCCGCGCGCGACAGCTGGTCCTGGAGGTCGGACGTGCTCAGCGAACCCGGCTCGACAGCGTCCTCGACCAGGATCAGGACGTGGTCGCCGGTGACCTGGACATAGCCCTCGCCCTGCGCGAAGCGCGTAACCGAGGACTCGTCGCCGTAGGTCTTGTAGAGGCGAAGCTCGGTCGGGTCCAGCATGCCGAGCAGCGGCTGGTGGCGGGCCAGGATGCCGATCGAGCCCACGGTCGTCCGCGTCGAGACCATCTCGACGTCGTCGTTGAAGACCTCCCCTTCGGGGGTGAGGACCTCGGCGCGGAACGAATCGGGCACTACGACTCGTCCTTTGCCTTCGGTCGCCCGTGACGTCGTCGATGCCGCCCTTGAGGAAGAACGCCGACTCCGGCACCTCGTCGTGCTGGCCCTCGGCGATCTCCTTGAAGCCGCGGATCGTCTCGGCGATCGGGACGTACTGGCCCGGGGTGCCGGTGAACTGCTCGGCGACGTGGAACGGCTGCGACAGGAAGCGCTCGATACGGCGCGCGCGGCCGACGATCAGCTTGTCCTCGTCGGAGAGCTCGTCGATGCCGAGGATCGCGATGATGTCCTGCAGCTCCTTGTAGCGCTGCAGGATCTCCTTGACCTGGTTGGCGACGTCGAAGTGCTCCTGGCCCAGGATGTCGGGCTTGAGGATCGTCGAGGTCGAGTCCAGCGGGTCGACGGCCGGGTAGATGCCCTTCTCGGAGATCGCGCGCGAGAGCACGGTCGTCGCGTTGAGGTGGGCGAACACCGACGCTGGGGCCGGGTCGGTGAGGTCGTCGGCCGGGACGTAGATCGCCTGCACCGACGTGACCGAGCCCTGGCGCGTGGACGTGATGCGCTCCTGCAGCTGGCCCATCTCGGTCTCGAGCGTGGGCTGGTAGCCGACCTGCGACGGCATGCGACCCAGGAGCGCGGAGACCTCCGAGCCGGCCTGCACGAACCGGAAGATGTTGTCGATGAACAGGAGCACGTCCTGGCCCTGCTCGCGGAAGTACTCCGCCATGGTCAGGCCGGAGAGCGCGACGCGCATACGGGCGCCCGGCGGCTCGTTCATCTGGCCGAAGACGAGCATCGTCTTGTCGATGACGCCCGACTCGGTCATCTCGAGCCAGAGGTCGTTGCCCTCGCGGGAGCGCTCGCCGACACCGCAGAAGGCCGACAGGCCGCCGTGTTCCTGGGCGAGGTTGTGGATCAGCTCCTGGATGATGCACCGTCTTGCCGACGCCGGCGCCGCCGAACCAGGCCAACCTTGCCGCCCTTGGCGTAGGGCGCGAGGAGGTCGACGACCTTGATGCCCGTCTCGAACATCTCCGTCGTCGGGGTGAGGTTCTCGACGTTCGGGGCGTCGCGGTGGATCGGCCAGCGTTCCTTGACCTCGATCGGGTCGCCGTCGTCGATCGCCTCGCCGAGGAGGTTGAAGATCCGGCCCAGGGTCATCTCGCCGACGGGCACCGTGATCGGCGCGCCCGTGTCGGCGACCTCCGTGCCACGCGCGAGGCCGTCGGTCATGTCCATCGCGACCACGCGGACGCGGTCGTCGCCCAGGTGCTGCTGCACCTCGCACA
>CAWCEB010000165.1:0-8218 GCA_963794105.1 uncultured Actinomycetes bacterium
GCCCGCGCAGACCGTCGGCGTCGGGCGGCGAGGCGAACTCCTCAACGATCTCACCGCCCGCCGACAACAAACAGACGTCGATCTTGCGTCGACTCAGATCCAATCCAGCGTGCAACATGAAGACGGGCCTCCTCGAGCTCGCTCCCTCGGTCAACACGCCGGAGCGTGCCACCGGGGAGGCCCTCCTTCATGGCAGTCCAAAGCAGTCGTCTTGACCGCGTTTGCCGGTCGGAGATTGGAGCTCCGTCTCCTCTCCGCTACTAGGCCTCGCTGAAAATGAGAAGCGTCTCCGGATTGACGCCGTCGTGCTTCATGGCGTCCGCGGCGGCCTCGCTCTTCATGACCGCCTGAAAGGCCTCCATGTCAGGGATCTCGGCGATGAGCGCGGTCTTGTTGGAACCGTCTGGATCCCGGAACGTCCGAACGGTGATGCCCATCGGCCCAAACAATTCCTCGCGCTTCGGCGAGCTCAGCCAATGCTCGACATCGTCCACTTCGTGGGTGATGACGTAGGTAGCCATCGAGATGGGTCCTTTCCTCGCGGACGGCGTGCTGGATCCTGTGCGTCCCTTCGGCGAACCTACTGCTTGCCAGCAGCGAGGGCAAAGTCGCCGCGTCCGGGGGGCCTTAGCGTGCTGCATCATGCGACGGAGCATCGGCTCAGGACCCGCGGATTGCGGAACGCCTCTCGTCGGACTCGCCCGAGGGCCAAGTCGGGTCTGACCCGGCGACGAGCGTGCGAAGTGTCGCGCACAACGATCCGCGGTAGCTTGCACACGATAAGCGCTTTCGCTTCGCCCAAGTCAGCGCGACTCTCGCGCCGCTACTCCAGCAGCTTCAAGCCATCTGAGCACTGGGGCATCGGCAGGTTGCAGGGCACCAGCGCGCTGCTGCTTTCGCCTGAGGCTGTCGCGTAAGTCCGGTTCTGTCCGGCGGCTTTAACTTAAGAGCCTTCGGGGATGGGACAGCGCTTCGCCGCCCTGCGATCGCGAGCAGTCGTTTCTGATGCCGCCCGACGTCCGCGAGTGGCTGCCGCCGCGGCATTTGGCGTGGTTCGTGATCGGCGCGGTCGCCGAGATGGAACTCGATGCGTTTATGCGCCTATCGGGTCGACGGGCGCTGCCGGCCGCCCTATGGCCCGGCGATGATGGTTGCGCTGCTGCTTTACGCCTACGCGCGCGGGATCCGGTCGTCGCGGGTCATCGAGCGCGGCTGTGATGAAGACGTCGCCTTTCGAGTGATGGCGGCGCAGCAGCGGCCCGATCACGCCACGATCGCCCGCTTCGTCGAGCGTCACCAGGACGCGATCGCCGCGTTGTTCGGCGAGGTGCTCACACTCTGCGCCCGCAGCGGGCTGGCCAAGGTCGGCGTCATCGCCGTCGATGGCACCAAGATTCACGCCAACGCCTCGCGCAACGAGAACCTCGACTACGAGCAGCTCGCGCGCGAGATCGTCCGGGAGGCCCAGGGCAGTCGACGCGGCCGAGGACGAGCTCTACGGCGAAGCGCGCGGAGATGAGCTGCCGCCCGAGCTGGCGAGCGAGCAGGGCCGCCGCGTCTGGCTGCGCGAAGCCAAGCAACGGCTGGAAGCCGAACGCGCGCGCAACCCGCAGCCGGTGCCCCTGTCGCGGATGTTGTCGCGAAGGCGGCGACGACCACGGCGACAGCGAGCACGCCCTCCACGGGACTCATGGCGTTCACGACTCGCACGACACGCCGTCGCCATCGGCGTCGAGCCCGTTCGGATCGCCGGCGGCGTCGGGAAGTCGGTCGCCGTGGTGTCCGTGCAGTTCAGCACGTCGCTGTAATCCGAGGTGGGAGCGGGAGCACTGTCTTCCTCACCACCCGCCAGAGCTTGAATCTCCTGCTCGGCATCACGCCGCGCCTCCCGCTCGCGCTTCCTTCTTGCTGCGGCTCGTCGGCGCCGAGCGGCAGTGCGCGACCGCCGCCGGCCGGATGTGCCGGAATCGCGCCAGCGCCTCCGCCATCACGGGATCGTCCCATACGGCCGCTCCCGGGGTCCGGCCGCTGGTAGCGTTGGGCATCCGCCGTGGACCGGCGGCCGAGCACGAAGCGAGGAGGCGGATGGACGCGCAGTCCGGAGCCGGGCCCCATGGGAGTGCACCGCCGGCGGGCCGGGTGCACGTCCTCGGCGCGGGACCCGTCGGCCTCCTGCTGACGGCGTTGTTGCAGCCGCTCGACTGGGCCGCGGTGCGCCTCTACGAGAAGCGCCGCGACTACACGCGCACGCGCATGGTCCGGCTCGCCTCCTACCTCGTCGCCGATTCGGTCGAGGCGTACCGTGCCGACCACTTCGACGGGGACAACGTGGAGGCCGTCTTCGATCCGTCGGAGCTCGCCGCGGCCCTGGCGTTCCGGCAGTCGATCCCTGCCGACCTCGCGGAGCTGCTGCGCGGATGGACGCGCGGGTTCATCCAGCTCAACGCGATCGAGCGCGCCCTCAGCGATCTCATCGACGCGCGCACCGAGACGCCCGTGGAGCGCGTCACGGCGGCGCTGACGGCCGAGGAGGCGACCGCGATGCTCGAACCGGGCGACGTGCTGATCGACTGCACGGGCAGCAAGTCGCTGCTCCGCGACGGGCTCCTCCCCGACGGCGACGGGAACACGCTCACCTTCCTGTTCGAGCACGCGCTCGTCGTGACCTTCCTCTACAGCCAGACGTACACGTGCAACGAGTACTGCAAGTACTACAAGAACGTCGAGAACGCGCACTACAAGTTCATCCCGATGGTCTCCCGCGTCTCCTACGACGGGACGATGAGCCACGTGACGGGCATCGTCACCATCACGCCGGAGGAGTACGCGGCGATGCCGAAGCGGTTCGACGGTGAATGGCTGCGCGACAACCTTCCGGACGCCGCCCGGTCGATGGAGCGCTTCATCGCCAAGGTCACGGAGGAGACGCACGGCGAGGTCGTCGGCGACCTCGAGATGATCCCCATCCCCCTGAACCTCTACCGCGCGCGCAACGCGACGAGCCTGCAGTGGAGCGCGACGGGGCCGCGCGACCACCCGTTCGCCACGACGCCGGTGTTCCTGCTCGGGGACTCGGCGATCGGCTCGCCCTACTTCCAGTCGATCACGCTCGGCTTCGAGTGCGCGATGTTCCTGGCGGGACTCATCGCGCAACGCGACGGGCCGGCCGAGCCGATGCTCGATCGCTACGAGCGGCACATGTACAAGCAGTGGCTGCGTGTGTACATGCAGAGCAAGATGATCAAGAACAACAAGGACCTGTTCCAGTTGCTCGACGACCCGCTCGCGCTCCTCGACAAGTTGCACATCTACTGAGAGGTGAATTTGTGGCAGTCAGAGTCGGCCGGCCCGTTTCCGATCACACCCTGCAGGGCCTACGTCCGCGGCGAGCCCGCCCCGATCCTGTTTGACCTGTCGAGTCACCAGGGCAGCTGAGCCCGCGGTATGCCCATCACCTGCACCGCCGGGAGGTCGCGTACGCCGCGGTCGCGATCGCGGGTCGTCGCCGCACACCGGGGCACCGCCCGCCGATCCGGATCTCCGCCGCGCCGACCGCGGCGAGCACCCCCTCCCACTCGTCCTCGACATGCTCGCGGTCGGTCGCGAGCTGACGAGCAATCCGGAAGCGGCGGGCGTCGATGCCCGCGGCGCCGGACTCGCGCTCGAGCGCGCGGACCGACGCGTCGCCGAGCAGCGTGACGCCGGCCGCGTCGGAGGCCGCGCCGGAGACGCCTCACGCTGAGGCTGCAGAGCGCGCCGACCATAAGTGCTACCTGCTCAACACTGATGGCGGCAACTCCGGGAACCCGTTGGGCAGCGCGGCGATTGGTGCGCTCCTCATGCAAGGCGATACTCGGCTCGCCGATTTGCCGCGGCGCTGGCGCGCTACTCCTATCGCCTGACAGCACCAGCGGCCGCCGTGGGGCTGGCGCTGCTCCTATCCATGCAACTCGGGCGCGCCGGCGGTCATCGCCCGTACCCGCGGCGCGCTCCTCCTTTCGTGCACGCCAGCGAGCGTCGCCGAGTTCAGGCGTCAGACGCTACGAGGAGCGAGCGCGGCGACTGACGATCGGCTCACGCTCGCTTCCGGCATTGAATGCGAGAGCGCACACATCGTCGTCGTCCGCCGAGGCGACTGTTGCTCGTCCGCAGCGAGAGCGAGGGTGCGTGACGGTGCGCTTCCTGCTTGTTGCGTCGCGATGCGACAGCCTCCGCCGCGCTCGCGAGGCGACGGCGATTCGTTAGAGCTTTGGCACGAGCCAGACGCGCGGGTCGTAGTTTCGACGGAGTGCGTGCGGGGTTTCGCCCGATGCACGGCCGGGCGCCGCCGGATAGAAGTCGGGTGCGATGTCGGAAGTGCGCACACCTGGACTGGCGTTGGCGCCGCGCGCGTTGCGGACGCTGGTCGAGCGGTATGACAGCGCGGCTTTCGAACCGTACCGTGGCGGTGCGCGCGTGCGCTTGGCGGTCGCCGGAGGCGGCGCAGTGGGACGCGCTGCTCGAGCATGGCGGTGCGTCGTTCGCGCCCACTGACGGCGACGCTGACGCGACGCTCACCGCCGATCCAGGGACGTGGGAGGCAATCGCCGACGACGTCCGCGGCGGCATGAGCGCGTTCCAGGCGGGCCGGTTGGCGGTGCGTCGCAACCTGCACGTCGGCGTCGGGTTCCTGGCGGCGACGAGCGGGGCCAGCGGCCCGGGGCGCTTGCGTTTTCGGACGCGTCGCCACGCGGCGCGCGCGTCTATCCACGGTCGAGGCGGGCGTCGGCCCACCGGTGCTCGCGATCCATGGGCTGGGGGGCACGAAGGGATCGTTTCTGCCCACGCTGGCGGCGCTGTCTGACCGCTTCCGGGTCGTCGCCGTGGATCTTCCGGGATTCGGCGACTCCGACAAGCCGATCGGCGCGTCGTACGACCCACGCTTCTTCGCCACCGCGATGGTCGACCTGCTGGACGCGCTCGAGCTCGATCAGGTGCACCTGATCGGCAACAGCCTTGGCGGCCGCGTCGCGCTGGAGGTCGCGATGCAAGCCCCCGAGCGCGTCGGTCAGCTGGCGTTGCTGGCGCCCTCGTTGGCGTGGCGACGGCCCCGTCGCTGGGCGCCGGCGTTGCGGCTCGTGCGGCCGGAGCTGGGCCTCGTGCAACTCGCCCCGCGTCGCGTCGTCGACACCGTCGTGCACCGCCTCATCCCGGGCGCCGACGACGGCTGGATGGCGGCGGGTGTCGACGAGTTCCTGCGCGCGTATCTCACGCCCGCGGGCCGCGCCGCGTTCTATGCGGCAGCGCGCCAGATCTATCTCGAGGCACCCCACGGGAAGAACGGGTTCTGGACGCAGACTGCGCGGGATACAGGCAGATGCCTTGTTCGTCTGGGGTCGCCGCGACACGCTCGTGCCGATCGCGTTCGCACGGCACGTCGCCGAGGCCCTACCGGAGGCTCGTCACCTGGAGCTGGACTGCGGGCACGTCCCGCAGGTGGAGCTGCCGCAGGCCACCCATGAGGCGGTCGCGCGCGTTCTTCACCGAACACGCCACGGTTGCGCGCGATGACGCGCCGGCGGTGCCTGGGCACGACCTGGGCAGGGCGTAAGGCACCGACAGCATGGAGCCCAAGCCCCTCGCTTTCGCATCGCGTCAGGTTGTCGCGTAAGTCCGGCGCGGCCACCCGCCTCCGAACGGGACGCGAAATGAGCGGTTCTAACGCCGCCGAGAAAAGTGCTCCGAGCGAGTCAGTCGCCGCGAAACGCACCACTTCGAGCTCCGCCGATCTTGCGACAGCCACGCGTGGATGCGAGCGTCTCCGACGGCCAGCTCGCAGACGTTCGCCCTGGACGAGCTGCAGTCGTCTCGGCGGACGCCGCCGTCATGCCTGCGTTGCCCGGCGGATGCGAGCGTCAGGCGGCCGCGGGACCTGGCACTTGGACTCGTCCGGAGCGAGCGCGTCGTGAGACTCAGCCGACAGACCCGCGTGCGTCGAAGGCGAGCGTCGTGCGCGGCGGCTGCTTTTCAAATCGGCGCGTCGGTCGTGTTGTCTGCTGCCCATCGGCCGCGCGTCGACACGGCGATGAAGTTGCTCCGGTCTCGCGCGCCCGGGAGACTGTGATCGCAGAGACACCATCATTCCCGCGAGAGAGTTCGGTGCTTGTAGAGTTGCCAGACGCCGCCAGCGTCGAGTTCAATCCGCATCGGCTGACCGCGATCCTAATCGGCATCCGGAGGGAGAGGACGCCATGAAAGCGCTCGTGTATCACGGCCCCGGCGAGAAGTCGTGGACTGATGTCCCCGAGCCGCAGATCCAGAAGCCGACGGACGTCATCGTCAGGGTCGACACGACCACGATCTGCGGCACCGACCTGCACATCCTGAAGGGGGACGTGCCGGCGGTCACGTCCGGCCGCATCCTCGGTCACGAGGGTGTCGGCACGATCACCGAGGTTGGCAGCGCCGTCAGCCCAGCTCGCCGTCGGGGACAACGTGATCATCTCGTGCATCAAGTCCTGTGGTCGCTGCAGCTTCTGCCAGCAGGGCAACTTTGCGCACTGCCTCGGTGACGAGGGAGCGTCGGGGATCGGCTGGGTGTTCGGCCACCTGATCGACGGCACTCAGGCCGAGTACGTGCGGGTGCCATACGCCGAGACATCCGTGTACAAGGTGCCCGAGACCGTCACCAACCAGCAGGGGGTGATGCTCTCAGACATCCTGCCGACCGGATTCGAGATCGGGGTCCAGTACGGGCAGGTCAAGCCGGGCGACGTGGTCGCCGTGGTCGGCGCCGGCCCGGTGGGACTCGCGGTGGTGGCGACGGCGGGTCTGTACGGAGCGTCGCGGATCATCGCGGTCGATCTGGACGCCAACCGCGTCGAGCAGGCGAAGAAGTTCGGGGCCACGGACGGCGTGAACCCCGGCCTCCCCGGAGTGGAAAGAGCAGATCATGGCGTTGACCGATGGGTGGGGCGTGGACGTAGCGGTCGAGGCGGTCGGGGTTCCGCAGACGTTCCAGATGTGCACCGAGATCGTGCGACCGGGCGGGCGCGTGGCCAACATCGGCGTGCACGGAAAGCCGGTGGAGCTGCAACTGCAGAACCTTTGGATTCACAACATCTCGATATCCATGGGGCTGGTCAACGCCAACACGACGCCGATGCTGCTCAAGCTGGTCGCCAGCGGCAAGCTGAACGTCGACAACTTCGCCACGCACCACTTCAAGCTGGACGAGATGATGGACGCCTACGACACGTTCGGCCGAGCCGCGGAGACGAGGGCGCTGAAGGTGGTCATCGACCGCTAGATTCGACCGATCAGCAATCCCGGGTTCCGTCCGCCTGAGATGAGTGGAACGCCAACGACTCGCCGCTTGCGTCGAGCCGATAAACGGCACCGTGAGGTGGGCGTCGACGATCACGACGCGCAGTCCGCCGGACCTCACCGCCCACTGTCCCGCACCGCTGCTGTCAATGCGACTCGACACTCTGCAGCCGTGCGTCGACACGACGCGGCGCGCTGCTGCTCCCCGCCTGTTGCGAGCGACTCGCGGGCAAACCGTCTGACGACCGGAATGGACGAGCAGCGGTAGTCGCTGGCCCGAGCGCATCGGGCGCGTCCGTAGTCGCCCCCAGTCGAGCTACGCGACTACCCGGATGGCAAGCGCCCCATCCCGACCTAGTCTCCAATCACGATAGATGTGAGGGAGGTGAACTTCGGTGACCGCTGTATCGGTGATATCTGGCGTTCTCATGGCATTGCCTTTGCTGCTGCTCGTGGGCTTTGCTCTTGGACCGTTGGCTCTTGTTCCGGTGTTGATCGTCGCGTGCGTCGCGCCGCCGCTCTTGCTGGCTGGCGCGATCTTGTTCTTCGCCGGCAAGCGGTAGCCGCGGCCGCTGGTCGGAGGCCGCCCGAGTTCGGCGTCGGGAAGCATTGACAAGTCCCGGGCCGAACAGGCTGGTCACGCGCGGCACACCGGCCGGGAGTCCCTGCCCCTGACCGCGCGGAGGCCTCGGCCCGACCGTGTCTACGCAACCCCGCTGACGCGCGCCATCGTGCGGCGCAGTCGCCTGCGCGCTGCTCCTTGCGCTGCTCCTTGCGCCTGGAAGCTGCCGCGCGCGCGACCTTGGCTTCCCTGTGGTTCATTGGCTCGCCGCGCTGGCGCTGACAAAGGACCGCTTCGGGGAGTTAGGGCTGTCGAGACACGTCGGCGCGGCGCGTCTAGACGCTGGTCGGT
>CAWCEB010000166.1:0-14169 GCA_963794105.1 uncultured Actinomycetes bacterium
CCGGGCGATGCGGTGCCAGCGGTAGCCGGGCAGCAGCGGCACGGCATCGATGATCACGAGGCGCTCGATCCGCTCGCGGCGCGCGCATCGCGAAGAGCAGGCCGACGGAGCCCCAGTCGTGCACGACCAGGCGCACGCGCTCCAGCCCGCGGGCGTCCGCGAACGCCTCGACGAACCGGCCGAGCCCCTCCATCGAGTAGTCCAGGTCGCCGCGCTTGCCGCTGCGGCCGTAGCCCGGCATGTCCGGCGCCAGGCCGCCGGTCTGCTCGAGGAACGGGAGCCAGTCGTCGCCGTCGGTCGGGACGCCGTGGAGGTAGAGGACCGGGGCGCGCCCGGCGGGCGTCGGGGCCTCGCGCCAGAGCACCTCGCTGTCGCCGACCAGGCCCGTGTGCTCGGTCACCTCGGGCACAAGAGCGCCGGAGGATACCGTTGGCCCGATGCGGACCCTCTGCCTCGGAGAGGCACTCGTCGACCTCGTGTGCGAGCACGCCGTCGACTCGCCCGGCGCAGGCCGACGCCTTCGTGCCGCGGTTCGGCGGCGACGTCGCCAACGTCGCGGTCACCGCGGCGCGCCGCGGCGCCGACGTCGCGCTTGCCGGCGGGGCGGGCGACGACGCCTGGGGCGCCTGGCTGCGCGACCGGCTCGCCGCCGAGGGCGTGGCGCTCGACTGGTTCGGGCTGCGTCGCGGGCGTCGCGGACGCCGATCGCGTTCGTCACGGTCGACCGCCGCGGCGAGCCGACGTTCGTGTTCTACGGCGACGTGCATCGCGCCCGCGGTGCGCGCGGCCGGGGCGCGTCTGCCCGAGGCGGTCGACGGCCTGCGACGCGCTGTTCTTCGACCTCGAACACGCTGCTCGGGCGAGCAGGAGCGGATGCTCGCCCTGACCGCGCGCCGGCAGGCGCTCGACGAGGGCAGGCCCGTCGTGCTGGACGCCGAACCTGCGCCCGACGCGCTGGGCGTCGGCCGATGCGGCGGTGGCGACCGTGCAGGGCTGCGTGCCGGGCGCCGCGCTGCTGAAGTGCAACCGCTCGGAGGCGCAGGTGCTCACCGGTCGCGACGATCCCGCCGCCGCGGCGGATGCGTTGCTCGAGCTCGGCGCGCGGTCGGTCGTCGTGACGCTCGGACCGGACGGCGCGCTGCTGCGCGGCGCAGCCGGCGACCTCGACGTGCCAGGCGTGCCGGCGGCGCCGGTCGACACCACCGGCGCCGGCGACGCGATCACCGGCGTGCTGCTCGCGCGGCTGACCGCTGCGGACTTCGACCCCGCGGTCCTGCCCGGTGCGCTGGCCGAGGCGGTGCAGGCCGCCGCGCGCGTCGACCGAGCAGTTCGGCGCGATCGGCGATCGCGGATGGGTGACGCGCGGCCGCGTGCGCGCCATCCGCAAGCGGCTCGCCGAGGTCTACGGCGTGCCGGTGATGGCGCCCCACCAGGACGCGCTCGGCGAGCTGGTCCTCACCGTGCTCAGCCAGTCGACGAACGACCGCAACCGCGACGTCGCCTTCCTGCGCCTGCGCGATCGCTTCCCGACGTGGGAGGCGGTGCGCGACGCGCCCGTCGACGAGATCGAGGAGGCGATCCGGCCCGGCGGGATCTCGAAGGTCAAGTCGGTGCGCATCAAGGCGATCCTCGAAACGATTGGCGACGATCTTGATCTCTCGTGGATGCGCGACGCGCCGATCGAGGAGTCGCGCGACTATCTCGTCGCGCTGCCCGGCGTCGGGCGAAAGACGGCGGCCTGCGTGCTGCTGTTCGCCTACGGGCTGCGCGAGGTGCCGGTCGACACGCACGTCTCGCGCGTCGGCGGGCGGCTCGGGATCCTGCCCGTCAAGGCGCCGTTCGAGAAGCTGCACGACGAGATGCTGCGGATCTCGCCACCGGGCACCGAGCTCGAGCTGCACGTCAACCTGCTGCGCCACGGCCGGCGGACCTGCCACGCCCAGCGACCGGCGTGCGCGCGCTGCGACCTGCGCCGGATGTGCCCGTCGGCGGAGCTGTTCCTGTGACCGTGACACGCATCGCGCTCGCGACCTGCGCGCGCGTTCCCCGACGGCGACCCCGACGACGAGCTGCTCACCGCGGCGCTGCCCGAGGCCGAGTTCGCGGTCTGGGACGACGCCGCCGTCGACTGGGACGCGTTCGACCTCGTCGTGATCCGCTCGACCTGGGACTACCAGGACCGGATCGACGCGTTCCTCGACTGGGTCCGCTCGGTCCCGCGGCTCGTCAACCCGCGCGAGGTCATCGAGTGGAACACCGACAAGCGTTACCTCGGCGAACTGCCGGGAGCGGTCGACACGGCGTTCCTCGCGCCCCGGCGAGCCCTTCGCCGCGCCCGCCGGCGAGTACGTCGTCAAGCCCTCGGTCAGCGCCGGTTCGCGCGACACCGCGCGCTACGCGCCGGGTGAGGAGGAGCGCGCGGCGGCGCTCGTCGAGCGCATCCACGCGACCGGCCGAACGGCGATGGTGCAGCCCTACGTCCACGCGGTCGACCACGAGGGTGAGACCGCGCTGCTGTTCTTCGACGGGGTCCTCAGCCACGCGATCCGCAAGGGCGCGCTGCTGACTCCCGGCGCGGATCCGCACGACGACGTCTTCGCTGCGGAGGACATCACGGCCCGCGAGCCTGCGCACGACGAGCGCGCCCTTGCCGAGCGGGTGCGTCGGTCATGTGCACGAGCGCTTCGGCGATCTCGCCTACACGCGCGTGGATCTCGTTCGCGGCGACGACGGACCCCAGCTGCTCGAGCTCGAGCTCACAGAGCCGTCGCTGTTCTTCACGCAGGCGCCGGCGCCGCAGAGCGCTTCGCCGCGGCGCTGCGATCACGCCTTGATGACCCGCGGAAATCTGCCAACTCTGACTGCAGATTTCTTCCGCTGGAACCAAGGAGACCCCACACCCTATGGCAAAGACCATCGGCATCGACCTGGGCACGACGAACTCGTGCATGGCCGTCCTCGAGGGCGGCGAGCCGACCGTGATCGAGAACGCCGAGGGCGGGCGTACCACGCCCTCCGTCGTCGCATTCGCACAGTCCGGCGAGCGCCTCGTCGGCACGGTCGCCAAGCGCCAGGCCGTCACGAACCCGCAGAACACCGTCTTCTCCATCAAGCGCTTCATGGGCCGCAAGGAGGCCGAGGTGCGCGAGGAGGAGTCGATCGTCCCGTACAAGGTCGTCGCCGGCTCCAACGGCGACGCGCGCGTCGACGCGGGCGGCCAGGAGTTCAGCCCACCCGAGATCAGCGCGATGATCCTCGGCAAGCTGAAGGCCGACGCCGAGGCCTACCTGGGCGACACCGTCGACAGCGCGGTGATCACCGTCCCCGCGTACTTCAACGACGACCAGCGCCAGGCGACCAAGGACGCCGGCAAGATCGCCGGCCTCGACGTCAAGCGCATCATCAACGAGCCGACCGCGGCCTCGCTCGCGTACGGGCTCGACAAGGAGTCCGACCAGACGATCCTCGTCTTCGACCTCGGCGGCGGCACGTTCGACGTGTCGGTGCTCGAGATCGGCGACGGCGTCTTCGAGGTCAAGTCGACCGCGGGTGACAACCACCTCGGCGGCGACAACTGGGACAAGGCCGTCGTCGACTGGCTCGCCGCGGAGTTCCGCCGTGACCAGGCGATCGACCTGACCCAGGACCCGATGGCGCTGCAGCGTCTCTACGAGGCGGCCGAGAAGGCGAAGATCGAGCTGTCGACCGCGCAGGAGTCGCAGATCAACCTGCCGTTCATCACGGCCGACCAGAGCGGCCCGAAGCACCTCGACGTGCGCCTGACCCGCTCGAAGTTCAACGAGCTGACCGCCGACCTGCTGGACCGCGTGGTCTCGCCGGTTCGCCAGGCGCTCGACGACGCCAAGGACAAGGGCGTCAAGGAGGTCGACCACGTCGTCCTCGTCGGCGGCATGACGCGCATGCCGGCCGTCCAGGAGAAGGTCAAGGAGCTCACCGGCAAGGACCCGCACCGCGGCGTCAACCCGGACGAGGTCGTGGCCGTCGGCGCCGCCATCCAGGCGGGCGTCCTGGCCGGCGACGTCAAGGACGTGCTCCTGCTCGACGTCACCCCGCTCACGCTCGGCATCGAGACCAAGGGCGGCGTGATGACCAAGCTCATCGAGCGCAACACCACGATCCCGACCCGCAAGGGCGAGGTCTTCTCGACGGCCGAGGACAACCAGCCGTCGGTGGAGATCCACGTGCTGCAGGGCGAGCGCGAGATGGCCGCCTACAACAAGTCGCTGGGCAAGTTCCAGCTGACCGGCATCCCGCCGGCGCCGCGCGGCATCCCGCAGATCGAGGTCGCGTTCGACATCGACGCCAACGGCATCCTCAACGTGTCGGCGAAGGACCTCGGCACCGGCAAGGAGCAGAAGATCGAGATCCGCGCCGGTGGCGGCCTGAGCGACGAGGAGATCAAGCGCATGGTCTCCGACGCCGAGTCGCACGCCGACGAGGACAAGCGCGCCCGCGAGCTGGCCGAGGCCCGCAACAACGGCGAGAACGCCGCCTACCAGGCCGAGCGCCAGCTCAAGGACCTGGGCGAGCAGGTCGACGCCGCGTCCAAGGACCAGATCGAGGCCGCGATCAAGGAGGTCCGCGAGGCGCTGACCTCCGAGGACGCCGCCGAGATCAACGCCAAGACCGAGGCCCTGCAGGCCGCGTTCCACAAGGTCTCCGAGGCCATGTACGAGCGCGCCCAGCAGCAGGCCGCCGCCGAGGGCGCCGCGTCGAGCAACGGCGCGCCGCAGGACGGCGCGGCCGCGGCCGAGGAGGACGTCGTCGACGCCGAGGTCGTGGACGAGGGCCAGTAGGCGATGGCCGACAGAGCGAGACATCGAGCAGAGGAGGGTGGAGGCCCCCGCGGCCTCCACCGATCCGCTCGACCCCGAGGTCGCGCTCGCGGCGAGGACGCGGCGACCGAGGCTCAGCCGGTCGACGAGCCCGACTGGAAGGACCTCGCGCTGCGCAAGGCGGCCGAGCTCGAGAACGTGCGCAAGCAGAACGCCCAGCGTGTGCAGAAGGCGTCGCGCGACGGCATGCGACGTGTCGCGGCCGAGCTGCTGCCCGCGCTGGACGACTTCGAGCGCGCGCTGGCGCACGCCGAGGCCGAGGAGGGTGATGACGAGCATCACCTGACCGCGGGCATCCGGCTGGTGCAGCAGAAGATGCTCGACGCGCTGCGGCGCGCCGGGATCGAGCCCTACTCGCCCAAGGGCGAGCCGTTCGACCCGCACCTGCATGAGGCGGTCGCCCAGCAGCCGGCAGCCGACGGCGCCCAGCAGGGCACCGTGCTCGAGGTGGTGCAGAACGGCTACCGCCTGGGCGACGACGTGCTGCGGCCGGCCCGCGTGGTGGTGGCTGGGTGAACCCGTACCAGGTCCTCGGGGTCGACAAGAAGGCCTCGCCCGAGGAGATCAAGAAGGCCTACCGCAAGCTCGCGCGCCAGTACCACCCGGATCGCAATCCCGGCGACGAGAAGGCCGAGGAGCGCTTCAAGGAGGTCCAGGCCGCCTACGACATCGTCGGCGACGCGGAGAAGCGCAAGCAGTACGACCGCGGCGCGATGTTCGGCATGGGCGGCCGTGGCCCCGGCGGCGCAGGCGAGGGCGCCGGGTTCGGCTTCGACGTCGGCGGCTTCGGCGACATCCTGTCCAACCTGTTCGGGGGCGGCGGCGGCGCGCCTGGCGGCGGCGGTGCCCGCCGCCCGCGCCAGGAGCGCGGCCACGACCTCGAGGCCGAGGTCTCGATCTCCTTCGCGCAGGCGATGGAGGGTGCGCAGATCCCCCTCTCGGTGCCGACCAGCGCGCCATGCCCGACCTGCCACGGCACCGGCGCCAAGCCCGGCACCCAGCCGACCGTCTGCCCGAAGTGCCAGGGGCGGGGCATCGAGTCCCAGGGGCAGGGCCTGTTCTCGATCTCGCAGCCGTGCTCGCGCTGCAACGGCGCCGGCACGGTGATCGACGATCCGTGCCCGACGTGCCAGGGCAGCGGCGCGCAGCGCACCGTCAAGAAGTACCGCGTGAACATCCCTGCCGGAGTGAAGGAGGGCTCGCGCGTGCGGCTGGCCGGCAAGGGCGAGGTGGGGCGCAACGGCGGCCCGCCGGGCGACCTCTACGTGATCACGCACGTCGGCCCTCGCCCGTCTTCCACCGTCGCGGCGACAACCTCGAGGTCGAGGTGCCGCTGACGATCCCGGAGGCGATCCGCGGTGCCGACGTGGAGGTCCCGACGCTCGGCGGACGCAAGAAGCTGCGCGTGCCGCCGGGCACGAAGAGCGGGACGGTGCAGCGGCTTCGCGGCGAAGGGCCGCCGAAGCTCGGCAGCCGCGGGGGGCACGGCCGCGCGGCGACATCCACTACCGCTTCGTGATCGACGTCCCGGCTCGCTGAGCAAGGAGCAGTCCGAGGCGGTCGACAAGCTCTCCGAGGTCATGAACGGCAATCCCAGGGCGCGGCTGTTCGCCGGCGACGCGTGATGCCGCGTCGCGAAGGTGACGCGCATCGAGGGGTCCGCGGCCGATCGCGGCGTCTTCATGATCTCGGTCGCCGCCGAACTCGCCGAGATGCATCCGCAGACGCTGCGCATGTACGAGGCCCGCGGGCTGATCGAGCCGCAGCGCTCGCCGAAGGGCACGCGCCTGTACTCCCAGCGCGACGTCGACATGCTGCGGCGCATCCAGGAGATGACCACCGAGCTGGGGCTGAACCTGGCCGGCGTCGAGCGTGTCCTGGAGCTCGAGCAGCAGCTCGAGCGCGCGAGCCGGCGCCTGCAGGACCTCGAGAACCGATCAGCGCAGATGCGCGAGGAGATGGAGCGCGAGATCGAGGCCGTCCGGCGCTCGTTCCGCGCCGAGATCGTGCCCTACCGCGGCACGACCGACCTCGTGCCCGTTCGATCCCAGCCCAAGCGCCAGATCCCCATCGAACGGGACTGAGTGCTCGACGTCCACGGCCTGCGGTTCGAGGTGTGCGGCTGGCCTGCGGTCGCCGACGAAGTCGTGCGCGACTTCCTGTGGTTCGAGACGGGGGACGGCTCGCCGGCCGACGTCACGGTGGAGCTCGAGCAGGGCGCACCGCGCTGGGATGCCTACGGCGACCTTGCCGCCGCGTTCGTCACACCGCGCAACGTCGTCTACCAGAACGGCTCGCGCACGATCCTCGACTACTTCGGGCGCGCCTCGGCCGAGCTCGACCGCGCCGCCGGGCGCATCGTGATCCGCAGCGAGCATCCGCATCTCGCCCACGAGGCGGCGTACCTGTTCCTGCTCTCGCGCATCGGCGAGCACCTCGACGCCTGCGGGCTTCCGCGGTTGCACGCGCTGGGGCTGGCGGGCCCGCGCGGCGCCATCTGCGTGCTGCTGCCGTCGGGCGGGGGCAAGAGCACCCTGGCCGTCAGCGCGCTCGCCGACGAGCGCGCGAAGCTCCTCGCCGAGGACACGCCACTCCTCGACGCGCGCGGCTACGTGCATCCGTTCCCGCTGCGGATCGGCGTCAACCCGACCGACGCAGAGCGGATGCCGGCGGGCTCGGTGCGGCGGATCGAGCGCATGGAGTTCCACGACAAGCTCGTGCTCGACCTCGACGGCTTCCGCGATCGCGTCGAAGGCGAGGCGCAGCCGATGGCCGATCTCGTCGTCGGGCAGCGCTCGCTGGGACGCGAGGGCCGCCTCGAGCGGTTGCCGCGGCGCGCGGCGGCGGGCGCGCTGCTGCGCGAGGGCGTCGTCGGCGTCGGCGTCTACCAGGGGATGGAGTTCGTCCTGCAGCGCGGCATGCGCGACGTGGCGGGCAAGGCCGGCGAGGCGCTCACGCGCGCTCGTTGCTGCGCCGCCGCCGCGCGGCGCGCGCGGGTCTGGCGGCTGACGCTCGGCCGCGACCACGCGAGCAACTGGGACGCCCTGGGCCAGCTGCTCGAGCCGTGAGCCTCGAGGTCCTGTTCGTCGCCGAGTCGCTGGTGCCCGCCCGCGGCGGCGCCGAGCGGTTCGCGCTGGAGCTGCTGTCGGCGCTCGCGCGCCGCGGGCACCGGGTGCGCGCACGCTGGCTCCAGGGCGGCGCCGACTCGCGGGCGGCGATCCACGCGCTCCCGGAGGGCGTCGAAGGCGATGCCGTGCCGGCCGTCGCTCGCGAACGTGCCGCGTACTGGCGCACCACCCGGGCGCGCTGCGCGGTGTTGAGCGACGCGGTTGCGGCGGCGCCGCGTGCCGACGTCGTCGTGACCCAGCTGCACGGGGCGCCCGCGGCGTTCGCAGCAGACGCCCCGGTCGTCCTGCTGCTGCCCAGCTACGAGTCCCTGTGCAAGACCGCCTTCGGCGTCGGCGCCACGGTCCGCGCCGATGCGTTCGAGCCGGTCTGTCCGCCGCCGCGCGATTGCGAGAGCTGTCTCGCAGCGCGTGCGCTCGCCCAGCCCGAACGTGTTGCGTTGCGCGCCCAGCGCGTCGCGCAGGACGACGCGCTCGCGCGCGCTCACACGCTCATCGCCTGCAGCCAGGCGGTCGCAGCCGCGGTGCGCGAGTGGACCGGCCGCTCCGCCGCCGTCATCCCCTCCGTCGGCGAGGCGCCCGCCACCTCGGGCCGTCACGCGGGCCATGTGCTGGTGGCCGCCGCGGGCTGGGGGCCGCACAAAGGCAGCGACCTCGTCGAACCGATCGTGCGCGGGCTGGCGGGCCGCGCGGTGACGGTCACACGGGCGGGCCTGGACGACGAGCTGCAGGTGCGGCTGCGCGCTCTCGGAGCCAGCCTGCGCGACGAGCCGCTCGGGCGCGTCCTCGACGGCGCCCACGCCTGCATCGTGCCGTCGCGCTGGCCCGAGCCGTTCTGCCGGATCGCATTCGAAGCTCAGTCCTGCGGCGTGCCGGTCGTCGCGCCGCGCAACGGGGGGCTGCCCGAGCACGTCGCACCCGGCGGGCTGGTGGATCCCGCGGCCGGCCCGGAGGAGTACCTGGCGGCATTGGCCGCGCTCGAGGACGAACACGCGTGGAGCGCGGCCTCCACGGAGGCGCGGGACCGCGCTGCGTCCGTCGTCGCGTCGCGCCCGCTCGACCGCGTCGTGGAGGCAGTCGAGGCCGCCGCCTAGGACGCCAGCGCCGCGGTACCGACGATGCCCAGCTCGCGAGCCAGGATCGCGTCGAGGCGCCCGATGAAGCGCTCCTCGGAGAAGCGCCCGCCGGCAGCGCGGCACGCGTCGGCATCGTGCTGCAGGGCGCGCAGTGCGGTGGCGAACCCGCGCGGCGAGCGGTCGACGACCAGCCGCCCGACGCGATCGCTGGCGACGATGTCCAGCGCGCCGCCGGCGCGCGGCGCGACGACCGGCGTCCCGCAGGCGAGCGCTTCGGCCATCACGATCCCGAACTCCTCGATCGACGGGCACACCAGCGCGACCGCGGAGCGGTACAGCTCGCGCAGGCGCTCGTCGTCGACCCATCCGGTGAAGGTCGCGTGCCTGCCCGCGCCCGCCCGCAGCTGTTCGAGCCGGCGCCCGCCACCCACGACCACCACCGGGAGGCCGGCAAGCCGTGCGGCCTCGATCGCCTCATCGACGCGCTTGTGCGCCACGAGCCGGCTGACGACGAGCACGTGGCGGCGCTCGCGCGGCGCCGGGGTGAAGAACGCGGTGCGCACGGGCGGATGGACGACCTCCGCGGCGATCCCGTAGCGGGTGCCGAGCCCCGCTGCGGAGGCGCTGCTGTTCGTCAGGACGCGGTCGGGCCGTCGCGCCAGCCGCGCGTGCTGGGCGCGCAACCAGGGCAGGGCGGCGCGCTGCAGGGGCCGCAGCGCCAGCGGCTCGTCGCGGCGGTACCGTGCCGGCTCGCCGTACAGCGAGCGCGGCAGGCCGGTGAGATACGTCACGTGTGGGACGCCCGGCGGCGGTGTGGCGGCGAGCGCCCAGCCGTGGCCGGAGAAGCTCAGCACCAGGTCGGTGGCGTCGATCGGCGCCCGCGCCACGTGGCGCGCGTAGCCGGGCGTCCGCAGCGGGCGCCGTCGCGTCGCGCGGAAGGCGAACGGCTCGACGCGCGACAGCCAGGCGGGCAGCTCCGCCGCCGGGACGTTGGTCGTCGTGAAGTCAGGGGAGAGAACGCGCGCGTCACGATGGTGGCGCAGCACCAGCTCGACCACGCGCTCGGTCCCGCCCTGCTCGGAGGCCTGTTCGAGGACGATGGTGAGGTGTCGCCCGTGCACGGGCAGCGCAGGCTACCGTCCCGCCCGTGACGATCGACGGCGAGACGCGACGCAGGCTGCTCGCACGCCGGGTGCGAACGGGCGGTGGCGACCACGACGAGTTCGCCGGCCGCGAGCAGCAGATGGCGCGCTACCTGCAGCGCTCGGCAGGGCGCTTCGCGCGGACGCTGCCGCTCGCGCTGGAGCACGCACGCCCGGGAGCGCGCGTGCTCGAGCTCGGCGCCGACCCCTTCTTCTTCACGCAGCTGCTCCTCGAGGCGGGTTCCGAGGTCGTCCTCGCCGGCCAGCCGCGCGGGGTGTGGGAGCGCGAGCCGCCCGGGACCGAGGAGGTCGAGCTCGCCTGGGCCGGGCGGACGGACGCGCTCGTCCTGCACCGCTTCGACGCCGAGCGCCATCGCTGGCCGTTCGCCGATGGCGGCTTCGACGCGGTGATCTGCATGGAGCTGCTCGAGCACCTCAGCTACTCGCCCGCGCACCTCCTGCACGAGGCCAACCGGGTCCTGCGTCCGGCCGGGGGGCTGGTGCTGACGACACCGAACGCGCTCGCGGCGCCGCTGTTCGCGCGCCAGCTGCGCGGGCGCTCGACCGGCGAGCCGTACTCCGGCTACGGGCCGACGGATCGTCACAACCGGGAGTACACCCGCGCGGAGGTGGCGGCGCTGCTGCGGGCGGCGAACTTCGCCGGTGAGGTGCGAGCCTTCAACATCGACGGCTACCAGCCGCCCGACCGTCTCGGGCGGGTGCTGCGCGCCGCGGCCGGGTTGCCCGGGGAGCACGCGCAGCGCCGGCGCGACCACCTCTTCGCGACGGCCCGCAAGGCGGGACCACCGGTCCTCGCACACCCGCAGTGGCTCTACCGCGCGATCGATCCCACGCGCATGGCCGCCGGCGGCGTGTCGCTGACGTAGCGCCCCACCGCGAGCGCCCTCCGACCCCAGTCCGGCTCCGCGAGCTCGGGCACCGCGGCCATCAGCGCGCGCTCCTCGCCGAGCAGCGGGCCGCCCTGCGCCAGGACGCGCCACGCCGCCAGCCGCATGGGCAACAGCGGGTCGAGGTGGGCGCCACGGCGGCCCAGGAGCGCCGAGCGCGCGTCGGCGAGCAACCCGTCGGCCTGGGTCGCCGCCTGGTCGCGCAGCACGGCGTCCCCGGGGAGCCGAAGGCGTGGGGCGAGCGGCTCCCCCGCCAGCGACACCGGCGCGAGCAGGATCGAGGCCGCTCGAAAGCCGCCGCGCCAGCCCTCCTCGGCGAGGCGCGGCGTGGCGAGGCGCAGATCGGCGCCCGCGTCGACGACCGCGCGCGCCCCGCCCCGCACGGCCCACTGCGCGAGCACGCCGGGCTCGCCCTCGACGATCAGCTCGGGGCGCACGCTGAACGGCGGACGGTGCAGCGTCGCCGGACCGGGAGGGTCGATCGCGGCGAACGGCGCCGCGTCGGGCGGCGCCGGCGCGACCCAGCCGTCGACGTCGCGTCGCAGTGCGTCGATCGGCACGAGGTCGCGCTGGGCGTCGGTCAGCGCGAGCGCGGCCTCGATGAGCGCGGCGGGCGTGCGCGCCGCAACGAGCCGGTGCGCCGAAGGCCAGTCGAGCCGCTCACGCTCGACGTCGTGGATCAGGTCGCCAAGCGCGGCCCGCACGTCGCCGCCGACCGCGACCGCGCGCACCGCGCGCGCGACATGCGCCTCGGTGACATACCAGTCGTGCCCGTGCGCCGGCTCGTGCGGGCCGCGCTGCTCGTCGCCGGCGAGCAGCCGCCACCGACCGAGCGCGACCATCGGGCCAGGGGCGGCGATACGGCCGCGTCGTCGGGCGAGCGATGCCGCCGACGCTGGGAAGGCCGTCTGCGGGATCACGGCAAGGTCGATCGGCAGCACTGCCTGGTGCCGGCGATACGCCCGGCGCAGGCGCGCGAGCAGCGCGAGCTCGCTGTCGAGGTCGTGGTCGGCGACGACCGCAACGAGGTCGACGTCGCTGCGCCCTGGACGCAGCTCCCCGGTCGCATACGAGCCCTGCCCGTACACCGCGATCACGTCGCGGTCGCGCGCGAGCGCTCGCACCAACGAGCGGGTCACGGCCTCGTGGTAGGCGCGCATGGGCGCCGGCGCGACTCTCCCGGCCGCGTGCGCGATGGTCCGCCAGAGAAATCCGCGCACACGCATCGGCGACACGATAAGCGCGAGACTGCCGGACGTGCGCGCGCTCGTCCTCTGCCGATCGGGGCCTGACGGCCTGATGGCCCGTCGCGCCCACGCGATCGCGCGCCACGCCCCCGGCGACCTCGAGGTCGACGTCGTGCATCGGCCGGCCGGTCCGGGTGCCGAGCGCGCCCTGCTCATGCGCCTCGCCCGCGCCCGCAAGCCGGATGTCGTCGTCGCCTACGACTGCGATCCGCGTGAGCTGCGCCCGGCGCTCGTGCTGCGAGCTCGCGGCGTTCCGGTCGCGGTCGAGACCGGCGACGTCGCCGCCGCCGTCCTGCGGGCACGGGGGGCCTCACGCCGGCGCGTGCTCCAACGCCGGCTGACGGAGGCCGCAGCCTGGCGCTGGGCGGACGGCCTGCTGGTCCGCGGCGACGGGTTCCTCGAGGTGCTCGCCGAGCACGGCGTCCGCCGGCGCGCCCGTGTCGTCCCCGAAGGCGTCGACCTCGCGCGCTTCGCGCCGCGGCCGCCCGACGCCGGGCGCCGCCTGCTCGCGCTGGGCCAGGCCGAGGTCGCCATCGGCGTCGTCGGCTCGATCGTGTGGAACCCGGTCGCGCGCACCGCCTACGGATGGGAGCTGGTCGAATCGCTCCCTCGGCTCCCGGCGCACGTCAAGGCGGTGCTCGTCGGACACGGCGACGGCGTCGCGCCGTTGCGCGAACGTGCCCGCGAGCTCGGCGTCTCGGACCGCCTCCTCACGCCTGGGGTGCTCGCTCACGAGCAGGTGCCTGACGCGCTCGCCGCTCTCGACGCCGTGACATGGACGCAGACCCCGGACGCGCTGGGTCGCTGTCGCACCACGCTGAAGCTGCCCGAGTACCTGGCGGCGGGCAAGTTCGTCGTCGCCAGCGATGTCGGAGCGGCGCGCGACACGATCGACGGCAACGGCGCCCGCGTCGCCTACGCCGGCGGCCGCGATGCGCGCTACGTCGACGGCGTCGCGGCCGCGCTCGCCGGCGTCGCCGCCGATCCCGCCGCGGCGCGCACGCGGGGGCTGCTCGGCGTGCCCAAGGCGGCGCCGTTCGCGTGGCCACGCATTGCGGCCGTCCTGCGCGACGCCCTGCTCGAGCTGTGATCGCGTTCGCCTCGTTCGAGGGCTTCGCCGGCTGCCTCACGTCAGCTCGCCACGCCGCGGCGGTGCTGGGCGGAACGGCGCATGCGCTCGGCCCGGGCGCCGCCCCGCCGGAGTGCGACCTGCTCGTCCTCTCGTCGTGGCACGAGAGCTACGAGGGTCTGCTCGACGCGGCCGCTCCGGTCGTCGCTCGCTGGCATTCGCCGCTGCTGCAGACCGAGCTCAGCGACGACGGCTGGAAGATCGAGCGGCTGCTGGAGCTGCGCGCTTCTGGGCGCCTGCGCGCGGTCGCCTTCAATGATGAGGATGCGGCGAGGGCACTGGGCGGGGTGCATCTGCCCGACGTCCTGGCGGCGGCTCCGCGGGTGACCCCGTTGCGCCTCGACGGCGTCAACGTGACGCTGCTCGGCGAGCCCTATCCGCGCAAGAACGTCGTCGTCCAGGCGGCGGCCTTCGCCCACGCTGCGCAGCCGGACTGGACGCTGCACGTCGCCGGCCGGCGCGCGGATCGCTACGCGGCGTGGTTCGACCGGCTCGGCGGGCGCTGGGTCGACCACGGTTCGCTCGCGCACGACGAACTGCTCGCGCTCGTCGCCGGCTGCGACGCCGGCCTGTCGGCGACGCTCAGCGAGTCCTACGGCTATCTGGCGGCCGAGCACCTGCAGCTGGGCATCCCCGTCGTCACCAGCCTCGCCGTGCGCTGCGCTGACACGGGTGACCTCCAGATC
>CAWCEB010000167.1:0-4295 GCA_963794105.1 uncultured Actinomycetes bacterium
CCGCCCTACTGAGAGACCGTCACACTGCCGGCGTTGAGCAGGTGTGCCGCGTCGAGCAGGTCGTCTTCGCGATGCGAGGCCATGGCGACGAGGCGAAGGCGCGAGGTGCCGCTGGGGACGGTGGGGGGCGGATCGGCCTGGGCGAACACGCCGCCCCGCAGGGCGGCCTCGCACAGCGCCATCGCCGCGTCGGGCTCGCCCACGATCAGGGGCACGATCGGCATCGGCTCGGGCGGCATCCCCAGCCCCTCGCGAAGCACGCGTGCGTTGCGGTGCAGTCGCGCGACGATCTCGGGCTCCTCGCGCACGATGCGCAACCCTTCGAGCGCTGCGCCCAGCGAGGGCGGCGGCAGCGCTGTGGAGAAGATCAGCGTCCGGGCTCGATTGACGAGGAAAGCGGCCATGCGTGCGTTGCAGCAGACGAACGCGCCATAGGAGCCCAGCGCCTTGCCCAGCGTCCCGACCACGACGTCGACCTCTGCCTCGAGCCCGAGCTCGGCGACCAGACCGCGGCCGGTCGGCCCGACGACGCCGGTGGCGTGAGCTTCGTCGACGACGACGCGGGCATCGTGGCGCCGCGCGAGCTCGACGATGCCGGCCAGCGGCGCGAGGTCGCCGTCCATCGAGAAGACCGCGTCGGTGACGATCACGGTGTCGCGACCGCGATGGTTGCGCAGCGCGCGCGCGAGCCCGTCGAGGTCGGCGTGCGGGTAGACGATGGTCTCGGCTCTCGCCAGCCGGCAGCCGTCGACGATCGAGGCGTGGTTGAGCTCGTCCGAGAGCACGACTCCGCCCGCCGGCGCGAGCGCGGCGATCACGCCCGTGTTGGCCAGGAAGCCCGAGCCGAACAGCACGCAAGCCTCGGTGCCCTTGAACGCTGCGAGCTCCTCCTCGAGGCGCGCGTGCAACGCCATGTTCCCCGACACCAGGCGCGAGGCCCCCGCGCCCGCGCCCCAGCGCTCGGCCGCGTCCGCGGCGGCGGCGCGGAGTCGCGGGTCGCCGGCCAGCCCGAGGTAGTCGTTGGAGCACAGCAGCAGCACCTCGCGGCCGTCGAGCCGGACCTTCGACCCCTGCGCGCTCTCGATCACGCGCAGCTCGCGGAACAGCCCCGCGACGCGCAGCTCCTCGAGGATGCCATCGATGTCGGTCATGTCACCGGCCCGCACTTGACGCACCGAGCCGTCCAGCCGAAGGGCAGCACCTGAACGACGAGCTTGCGCCCGCACGCCGTGCAGAAGCGTGGCGGATCGGTCGCCGCCCGCCGCGCTCGGCACCGCTCGTGGTCACCCTGGGTGCTCGGTTGGCCGCAGGCGTCGCAGAAGCTCACAACGTCTCGCTCAGCGCCTTGATCGGCATCGACAGCTCGCCCAGCAGGTCGATGTCCTGCTGCGGGTCGCGACCCAGCGTCGTGAGGTAGTTGCCGATGATGATGGCGTTGATCCCGCCGGTCACGCCGAGCCGCGCGCCGAGGTCGCCGAGCGTGAGCTCGCGCCCGCCGGCGAAGCGGAGCACCGCGCGCGGCAGGGCGAGCCGGAACGCGGCAATCGTCCGCAGCGCGTCCTGCGGCGCTGGGGACCGGCAGGTTCGCGAACGGCGTGCCGGGGCGCGGGTCGAGGAAGTTCAGCGGCACCTCGTCGGGCTCGAGCGCGGCGAGCTGCGCCGCGAGCTCGGCTCGCTGCTCAAGCGTCTCACCCATCCCGATGATGCAGCCACAGCACACCTCCATGCCGTGCTCACGCACGAGCTGCAGCGTGTCCCAGCGCTCCTCCCAGGTGTGTGTGCTCACCACCTGGGGGAAGTAGGACCGGGCCGCCTCGAGGTTGTGGTTGTAGCGGTGCACGCCCATCTCCGCGAGCTCGCCCGCCTGCTCGCGGGTGAGGATGCCGAGCGAGCAGGCGACGTTGATGTCCACCGCGTCCTGGATCGCCGCGATGCCCTCGCGGACGTCGGCCATGAGCCGCGCGTCGGGCCCGCGCACGGCAGCCACGATGCAGAACTCCGTCGCCCCCGTCGCCTCGGTCTCGCGGGCTGCCTGGACGAGGGACGGGATGTCGAGCCGGGCCGCCCGCACGGTCGTCTCGAAGCGGCCCGATTGCGAGCAGAAGTGGCAATCCTCCGGGCAGCCGCCGGTCTTGAGCGACACGATGCCCTCCACCTCGACCTCCGGCCCGCACCAGCGCATGCGCACCTCGTGCGCCAGCGCCAATGCGTCCGGCAACTCCGCGTCGGGCAGGCGCAGGACCTCGAGCACCTGCGCCTCGTCGAGTCCCTCGCCACGCTCGAGCACCTGCTCCCGGGCTGCTTGAAGAATCATGCGTAAACCTCCGTGGTCAGGTTCTGCCGCGCGGCGGAAAGGAACGCCGCGCGGTCCAGCTCACCGGCGCCGGCGGGCATGCGCCCGCGCAAGGGCACACCAGCGTAGGTCTCGAGATCTTTGACGTTGCGCTGCGCCGCCAGGTCCGGGTCGGTCGGCCAGGCGCCGATGACGATGCCCGCACAGGCCAGCCCGCGAGCGGCGAGCGCCTCGGTGGTGAGCGCGGTGTGGTTGAGCGTTCCCAACCCTGCCCGGACGACGACGAGCACCGACGCGTCGAGCCGTGCGGCGACGTCGGCCAGCGTCCCTCCGTCGGGGTGCAGGCGCACGAGCAGGCCCCCTGCGCCCTCGACGAGCACGAGGTCACGGTCGGCGAGCCGCGTCACCGCGGCCGCGACGTCTTCGGGCCTGATGCCGGCGCCGGCACTCGCCGGCGCCAGTGCGTCCCGGTATCGCACCAGCTCGTGGAGGTCGGTCACGCCGGACAGGCGGCGCACCACGTCGAGGTCGCCTGCCTCCTGTGGTCCGACCCCGGTCTGCGCGGGCTTGACGATGGCGACGCGCTCTCCGCGCTCATGTGCGAGGGCGGCCAACGCAGCCGTGACGACCGTCTTGCCGACGCCTGTGTCGGTGCCGCTGACGATCAGGACGCGCACGCCACCATCGCCCCGGTGATGCGCTCCAGGTCCTCGTCGCTGGTCACGTACGGCGGCATCGCGTAGATCAGGTCGCGGAAGGGACGGAGCCACACGCCATGCTCGACGGCCGTGCGCGTCGCGGCCTCCATGTCGACCGGCCGGTCGAGCTGGATGACGCCGATCGCGCCGAGCACGCGGACATCACCGAGCTCGCGCGCCGGGGCGAGACCTGCGCGCAGCCGCTGCTCGATCCGCGCCACATCCTCGCGCCAGCGCCCGTCTGCCAGCAGGTCGGTGGACGCGAGCGCGACCGCCGTTGCGAGCGGGTTGGCCATGTAGGTCGGGCCGTGCATGAGCGGCCCCTCGATCGCCTCCGCCACGCGCGATGTGCACAGCGTCGCGGCGAGCGTGATGGTCCCGCCAGTGAGCGCCTTGCCCACGCACATGACGTCCGGCTGCACCTCCGCGTGCTCGGCGGCGAACAGCGCGCCGGTTCGTCCGAACCCCGTCGCGATCTCGTCGAGGATCAGCAGGAGGCCGTGGGCGTCGCACAGCTCGCGCAGCAGCCGCACGCACTCGGGCGCGTAGAACCACATGCCGCCCGCGCCCTGCACCACGGGCTCGACGATGATCGCGGCCAGCTCGTGCGCGTGACGCTCCACGAGCCGCCTCACCTCGGCGGCCCACTGCTCGTCGAACACGGCGGGTGGCCGCGGCGCGAAGACGTGCTCCGCGAGGGCACCACGGAACATCGAGTGCATCCCACCCACGGGATCGCATACCGCCATCGCGCCGAACGTGTCCCCGTGGTAGCCGCCGCGGACCGTGAGCAGCCGTCGGCGCCCGGTCGCCTGGAACGCCATCTTGATCGCAACCTCGACCGCGACCGAGCCGGAATCGGCGAAGAACACGTGATCAAGCCCCGTCCAGGCCACGAGTCGCTCAGCGAGCCGCACCGCCGGCTCGTGCGTCAGCCCGCCGAACATCACGTGCGCCATCCGGTCCAGTTGCTCACGCACGGCGGCGTCGAGCACCGGATGGCCGTACCCATGGATCGCGCACCACCAAGACGCCATCCCATCGACCAGCTCCCGGCCGTCGGCGAGCGTGAGCCGAACTCCCTGCGCCGACACAACCGGGAGCGGCGTCGCGGCCGCCGGCATCGGTCCATAGGGGTGCCAGACAACCCGGCGATCGACGTCGAGCAACGGGTGCCAGGCCGGTGGCAGCAATTCCTCAGCCGACGGTTGCACGGCGGGAACTTACTGCGCGAGTCTCTCGGGCACGTTGCTGCCAGGTGAGAAGATCCAGGCGCAGGCCGACAAGTGGGAGGGCAATGCCGA
>CAWCEB010000168.1:0-22376 GCA_963794105.1 uncultured Actinomycetes bacterium
GATCGTAGGGGGTGGGGATCAAGGGAAGGTGAAGCCTCGGGCGCGTCGAAGCATGGTCGCCAGGGATGCCGCCCGCAAAGAGAGCCCCTGCGAAGAAGCGGACCGCGACCAGATCCAAGCCGCGGCCCAAGGCCCGTGCGCGCCGCGCGGGCGGCTGGCGCACGCAGCTTCCGATCCTCGAGCAGCGCCACATCGACCTGATCGGCCTCGCGCTGGTGGCCGCCGGCGTGTTCCTGGTGTTCCCGCTGTGGATGCGGTGGGACGGCGGGCGCGGGGGCGAGGCGATCGTCGACGGGCTGCGCTACGCCGTCGGCGTGCTCGCCTACGGGGCGCCGATCGGGCTGTGCGCGGCCGGCGCGCTGTGCGTCCTGCGCCCGGTGCTGCCCGCGGTGCGCCCGTTTCGCTCCGGCGCGATCTGCCTGATCGCGGCGCTGACGCTGGCACTCGCCGCCGGCACGCTCGGGCTGGGCCCGGCGGGAGCGCGCCACGGCTTCTGGCACACCGACTTCCTCTCCGACCGCGGCGGCATCGTGGGCGAGTCGCTCTTCTATGCCGCGTCGAACCTGATCGGCAGCGTCGGCGCCCACATCCTCGCGCTGTTCCTCTTCGCGGCGGCGCTGCTGCTGCTGACCGGAGCCTCGATCGCGGGCGTGGTGAAGGCGACCGCCACGGTGACGGCCGACACGACGCGCGCCCTGCGGCGCACCGAGGCCGAGTTGCGCCGCGCGAAGCCCACGCACGCGCCGCGCGAGATGCCGGCGGAGTTCCTGCCGCCGGAGCCGGAGGACATGGAGCCGATCGTGCACGCCACGCACGTGGAGGTGCGACTGCCCGACCCGGAGCCGGAGCCAGTTCCCGGTCGCCGAGGAGCCCGAGCACGGCGGACGTCGTCGTCCAGGAGGAGCCGCACGAGCTTCCGCCCGCGCCCGTCCAGGCCGAGGACGTCGACTGGCGGCTGCCCGAGCCCCAGGTCCTCAAGCGCTCCTCCGCCGAGCAGACGAAGCCCGACACCGCGGGCCAGGAGAAGATCTCGGCACAGCTGCTCGAGGCGCTCAGCCACTTCGGCATCGAGGCGAAGGTCGTCGCGACCGTCGCCGGCCCGCACATCACCCGCTACGAGCTGCGCCTCGCGCCCGGCATCAAGGTCCAAGGTCGCCCAGCTCAAGGACGACCTCGCCTACGCGCTGGCGGCGACCGACATCCGCATCCTCGCGCCGATCCCCGGCAAGCAGGCCGTCGGGATCGAGGTCCCCAACCAGCACCGGCGCATCGTCCGCCTCGGCGACGTCTACCAGGACCCGCCCAGGGACTGGTCGCCGCTCACGGTCTGGCTCGGCAAGGACGTCTCCGGCAAGGCGATCGGGGCCGACCTGGCGAAGATGCCGCACCTGCTCGTCGCGGGCACGACCGGCGCCGGCAAGTCGGGCGCCATCAACGCGATGCTCAGCTCCGTCCTGCTGCGTGCGACGCCGGAGGAGGTCCGCATGGTGCTCGTGGACCCCAAGCAGGTCGAGCTCAACCACTACGAGGCCGTCCCGCACCTGCTCACGCCGGTCATCACCTCGCCGCGGATGGCCGCCAACGCGCTGCAGAACCTCGTGCGCGAGATGGAGTGGCGCTACGGGATCATGTCGATGGCCCGCACGCGCTCGCTGCCCGAGCTCAACAAGCACCGCCTGGCCGCGGCGACGAGCCGCTGCCGTACATCCTGTGCGTCATCGACGAGCTCGCGGACCTGATGATGGTCGCGCCGGCCGACGTCGAGGACTCGATCATCCGCCTCGCACAGAAGGCGCGCGCGGTCGGCATCCACCTCGTGCTCGCCACGCAGTCCCCCCGCGTGGATGTCATCACGGGCATGATCAAGGCCAACGTGCCGTCGCGGATCGCGTTCGCGGTCTCGTCGCAGACCGACTCGCGCGTGATCCTCGACCAGAACGGCGCCGAGTCGCTGCTGGGCCAGGGCGACATGCTGTTCTCGCCCGTGGGCTCATCGCGGCTGCAGCGCATCCAGGGCGCCTACATCGACGAGGCGCAGATCGAGGCGCTGACGCGCTTCTGGGCCGCGCAGGGCGAGCCGGTCGTGCGCGAGGACCTGCTCGAGGAGGTCGAGCCCGAGACTCCCGTCGACAAGGGCGACGACGAGTTCGATCCCGACGAGGATCCGCTGCTCGGCGACGCGATCCAGCTCGTCGTCGAGATGGGCACCGCGTCGACCTCGATGCTCCAGCGGCGCCTGCGCCTGGGATACACCCGCGCCGGGCGCCTGATCGACATGCTCGAGCGTCGGGGCGTGATCAGCGGCTACGAGGGCTCCAAGCCGCGCCAGGTGCTCGTCGTCGAGGCCGACCTTCCACGCGTGCTCTCGAACCTCAAGGAGCGCGGCGACCAGCTCGACGCTCCGCAGCTCGTGTCCGTTCCGGACGAAGAGCCGGACGAGCTGGGGCACCGACCGGCGTAGCCGGTTGGTCCAGATAGTCTGGTCCGGCTCTCATGCCGGCGATCGGAGCCACCCTCAGAGAGGCGCGAATGCGCGCCCGCATCGACATCTCGGAGATCGAGTCCGAGACGAAGATCCGTGCGAAGTACCTGCGTGCGCTGGAGAACGAGGAGTGGGACCTGCTGCCGGGACCGACGTACGTCAAGTCGTTCCTGCGCACGTACGCAGAGGCGCTGGGGCTCGACGCCGCCTGCTGCTGGAGGAGTACAAGCTGCGCCACGAGCGCCTGTCGGACATCGAGCTGCAGCCGATCGCGCCGCCCGGGCGCGGCCGGGGCGCCGCGGCGCGCGGGGCGCGGCCACGGCCGCGCGGCATCCCGCGCGCGTACGCGCGTGGTTCCTGGTGCTGCGGTCTGGCGGCGATCTACCTGCTCGGCAAAGCCGGAGGACAACGGCACGTCGAAGCCGCCCCAGGGCCCTCGACGGAGGCTGCCCCGGCGACCAACGGCAAGAAGAAGCGCCAAGAAGAAGAAGGCCGCGCCCCGCTTCGCGCGGCTGCAGATCTTCGGGACGGCGCCCGGTCTACGTGTGTCTGGCGGCGGCGGGGGACGACGCTCGTCAACGGCGCGACGCTCGGCGCCGGCTCGCGGACGAACGCGTACCGCTCCTCGCGCTTCGATCTCACCCTCGGCAACGGCAACGCGCGGATGAAGGTCAACGGCAAGCTGCTCGACGTGCCCGACGTGCAGTCGGGGATCGGCTACCGGATCACCGTCACCGGCCGGCACTCGCTGTCTCCGTCCGCGCGCCCGACCTGCGCATGAGCGCGCGCGCCGGCATTCTCGTCACCGGGACCGAGGTGCTGACAGGCCGGGTCGTGGATCGCAACGGGCCGTGGCTGGCCGATCGCCTGCTCGAGCTCGGCGTCGATCTCGCCCACAACGTGATCGTGGGGGACAGGCCCTCCGACGTGGAGGCGGCGCTGGGCTGGCTGGCCTCGCACGGCGTCGACCTGATCGTCACCAGCGGCGGCCTGGGCCCGACCGAGGACGACCTGACCGCGGAGGTCGTCGGGGGCTTCCAGGGGCGCGAGATGGTCCTCGACGAGGCGGTCGAGGAGAAGATCGCGGAGATCCTGCGCCCGCTCGCGGCTCGCTGGCCCGATCTCGACATGGACGCCGTCCGCGAGGCCAACCGCAAGCAGGCGGTGGTCCCGCGCGGGGCGACGGTGCTCGACCCGGTCGGCACGGCGCCCGGGCTCGTCGTGCCGCCCTCGGCGGGCTCCCGGCCGACCATCGTGGTCCTGCCAGGGCCGCCGCGCGAGCTGCAGCCCATGTGGGGCGCCGCCGTCGCCACGGAGGCGTTTCGCGCCGCGATCAGCAGCGCCGTGCCGCTACGAGACGGCGATGCTGCGGCTGTTCGGGATCCCGGAGTCCGAGATCGCCGAGACGCTGCGCCGCGCGCGCGCCGACGGCGTCGACATCGACGCGCTGGAGATCACGACCTGCCTGCGCCGCGGCGAGGTCGAGGTCGTGACGCGCTACGAGCCTGAGCAGGCGCAGCTGTACGAGTCCTTCGCCGCCGTCGTGCGCGAGCGCCATCCGGACACGCTGTTCTCCGACGACGGGACGACGGTCGACGAGCAGGTGGCCGGCGTGCTGCGCGGAGCGCGGCTGGACGATCGCGACGGCGGAGTCGTGCACGGGCGGGCTGTTCGCCGCCCGCATGACGGACCGGCCGGGGCCTCGGACTACTTCACGGGCGGCGTCGTGGTCTACGACCGTGCGCGAAGGAGGAGCTCGGCGTCTCGCCGGCGACGATGGATGCGCCACGGCGAGGTGTCCGTCGAGTCGCGCGAAGGCTGGCCGAGCGGCGCGAGCGGCGCGGCAGCGAGGTGGGCGTCGGGATCACCGGCATCGCCGGGCCCGGCGGTGGCACGCCCGAGAAGCCGGTCGGCTTCGTGTGCTTCTCCGTCGCGGGGCCGGACGGATCGCGCTCGACCGCGCCGGCGACCCTGCCCGGCGGCCGCTTCGACGTGCGCGACCGTTCCACCACGGTCGCGATGCACCTCGTCCGCCGGCTGCTGCTGGGCGAGCACGACTGAGCCGTGCGGCTGTTCGTCGCCCTCGACCTGCCGGCGCGCGTGCGCGCCCAGGTCAGCGGCTGGGCGGCGTGCTGCGGTCGGGCGCGACGAGCGCCTGCGGCTCGTGCGCGAGGCGTCGCTGCACGCGACGCTGGTGTTCCTGGGGGAGCGCCCGGATCCCGCCCCCGCGGCCGCGGCGCTCGCCTCCGCGCTGGACCCGGTTCCCGAGGCGCCCGCGCTGCAGCATCGACGGGCCGCTGTGGCTGTCGCCGCGGCGGCCGCACGTGCTGACGGTTGCGCTGGCCGATCCCGTCCGGCGGCCTCGCGAGGATCCACGGCGCGGTGGTCGACGCGCTGGTGCGCGAGGCGGGCCATGCGAGCCGCGAGCGTGCGACCGTTTCGCCCGCACGTGACGGTCGCCCGGATACGCGCGCCGGCTGCGGCCGTTCGAGCTGGCCACGCCGCCGGCGCTGACGTTCCGTCCGCCCGCGGTGACGCTGTACCGGTCGGTCCTCGGACGGGCGGTCCGGCCTCGTATGAGCGCGTTGGCGTCCGTGAGGCTCTCCACACTCTCGTGACACGGGCGTCTGGTCCCGTCACGGACCGGCCGATTCCATCCGGGACGTCCCATACATTCGAACACGAGTTCGACCGAAAGGCTTGGAAGAGATGTCCCTTGACGAGAAGGCCCTGAAGGCCCGAGATGCAGCCCTGTCCGGCGCGCTGCAGCAGATCGAGCGCCAGTTCGGCAAGGGCAGCGTCATGCGGATGGGCGATCCCGGCGCGCAGGTCAAGGTCGAACGCGATCCCGACCGGTGCGCTGTCGCTCGATCTCGCGCTCGGGCATCGGCGGCATGCCGCGCGGGCGCATCGTCGAGGTCTTCGGCCCGGAGTCCTCCGGTAAGACGACGCTCGTCTACCACGTCCTCGCCGAGGCCCAGAAGCTCGGCGGCGTCTGCGCGTTCATCGACGCCGAGCACGCGATGGACCCGCTCTACGCCCGCGAGATCGGCGTCAACATCGACGAGCTGCTCGTCTCGCAGCCCGACTACGGCGAGCAGGCGCTCGAGATCGCCGACATGCTCGTGCGCTCCGGCGCGGTCGACGTCGTCGCGGTGGACTCGGTCGCGGCGCTGACGCCGCGCGCCGAGCTCGAGGGCCAGATGGGCGACCAGACCGTCGGCCTGCAGGCGCGGATGATGAGCCAGGCGATGCGCAAGCTCGCCGGCAACCTGAACCGCACCCAGACGCTCTGCCTGTTCACGAACCAGATCCGCGAGAAGGTCGGCGTCATGTTCGGCTCGCCGGAGACCCAGCCGGGCGGACGCGCGCTGAAGTTCTACGCGTCCCAGCGCCTGGACATCCGCCGCATCGAGACCCTCAAGGAGGGCACCGAGGCGGTCGGCAACCGCGTCCGCGTCAAGGTCGTCAAGAACAAGGTCGCGGCGCCGTTCCGCCAGGCCGAGTTCGACATCGAGTTCGGCACGGGCATCTCGACCTCGGGCTGCCTGATCGACCTCGGGATCGAGCACAACATCGTCACGAAGTCGGGCTCGTTCTTCTCCTACGGCGACGAGCGCCTCGGCCAGGGCCGCAACAACGCCAAGGAGTTCCTGGACGAGCACCCGGAGATGGCCAAGGAGATCGAGAACAAGATCTACGCGGCGCTGGGCGTCGACCGCGACCTGGTCACGCCGATCGAGCGCGACGAGGACGCCCGGAGATGCCCGAGGTGGAGGCGGAGGCGACCGCTGCCGCCGAGGCCGCGGCGGCCTGACGGCCCCCTGCCGTGCAACCCCGCGGGGGCGTGCCGCCAGATCCGCGACGCGGACACGCGAGTGCGCCTGCAGCACGCGCTCGACCTCGCGTACCGCCATCTCGGCCGCCGCGATCGCACGGTGGCCGAGATCCGGCAGCACCTCGAGGCCAAGCGCGTCGAGCCCCCGACGATCGACGACGCCGTCGCCGAGCTGCCGAGCAGGGCTACCTCGACGATGCGCGCTACGCGCAGCGGTTCGCAGAGGACCGCCGCGCGCTGGACTCCTGGGGGGCAGAGCGGATCGAGCGCAAGCTGCGCGGCGTCGGGCGTCGCAGCGGAGCACATCGAGGCGGCGCTGAGCGCGCAGTCCACCGACGAGCTCGAGGCGGCGATCGAGCTGCTGCGCCGGCGCTGTCCGAGCCGCCGCGCGACGACCGCGGGCGCGAGCGCGCCCTGGGCCTCCTGGTGCGGCGGGGCTACGACCTCGAGCTGGCCTACGACGCCGTGCGTGCGTTCGAGCGGGCGGCCTGAGCTGCCGACGCACCGGCAAGTAGGTGAACACGCGCTGGTCGGAGAATGCTGTTCGCTCCGAACGGGAAACCCGGGAGCCATGATCATCCTTGGACTTATCCTCCTGCTCATCGGCGTGCTGTTGAGCATCCCGATCCTCTACACGCTCGGCGTCGTCCTGCTCATCATCGGCCTCGTGCTGATGGTCCTGGGCCGCAGCGGCACCGCGTTCGCGGGCAGACGGCACTACTGGTAGATGCTGATCGCCGGCGTCATAGCGGTCTGCATCCTGCTCTTCATCCTGGCGCTCCTCGCGCCGCGGATGTCGCGCGGGCCCGAGCGGCAACCCACCGGGTCTTCGGTGCGGCGGCCGCGGCGCCTCCAAAGCGCCCGGCAAGCTCGGCACCTGGCTCGCCAAGCCGTTCGGCAAGAGCTCGCGCGCTGCAGGCAAGAGCGCGTCCACGGGCCGCAGCGCCCGGTCGAAGCTGCCCCTCTGACGGTCGGTCCGCGCGCCTCGCGCGCGGACCAGCCGGTCTGATTGCACCGCCGCTCGCGCGGTACTAGCATCACCGCAGCGAGTGAGCCGGCCCGTCAGGGCGACGAAAAGCGCAGCAAATCCACCGATTTTGAAACTCGAAGCATCCACCGCAGCATTGACACCTCCTGAAAGACGCGTCAACCGCCGCGCCTGACACGGCCGGTCTCGCACCCGAACACGAATCACCGGAGACCGGGCGCCGCGCGGCCACACGCGGCGAGCGGGGAGAGGACACAAGATGGTTCAGATCATCGCGGGGGCCCTCGTGGCAGCGGGCCTCCTGGGAGCGGCGTACCTGCTCTCGCGCAGCCGTGCCCACACGGCCGGCAACGGCACCTCGGCGGCCGACGTCGAGAAGGCTGATCAGCGGGCGCAGGCACGCGAGCAGGCGCTGGACCGGCGTGCCGCCGAGCTCGAGAAGCGCGCCGCGGAGCTGGAGCAGCGCGAGGCCGCGCTCATCCGCGAGCGCGAGGACAGCGACGCGGTCCGCGCCGACGCGACGCGGGCGCTGGAACGCGCGTCGGGACTCAGCGCGGGTCAGGCCAAGCAGGCGCTGCTCAAGGACATCGAGGACCAGGCGCGCCACGACTCCGTGCGGATCATCCGTCAGGTCGAGGAGGAGACCAAGCGCGACGCCGAACGGCGGGTGCGCTCGATCCTCAGCGTCGCGATGCAACGGCTCGCCGCCAGCCACGCGGCCGAGACCACGGTCTCGGTCGTTCAGCTGCCCAGCGACGACATGAAGGGCCGGATCATCGGCCGCGAGGGGCGCAACATCCGCGCGCTGGAGAACCTCACCGGCGTGGACTTCATCATCGACGACACGCCCAATGCGGTGGTCCTGAGCGCGTTCGACGGCGTGCGGCGCGAGATCGCGCGCATGACGCTGGAGAAGCTGCTGCAGGACGGGCGCATCCATCCGGCGCGGATCGAAGAGACCTACTACCAGGCGAAGTCCGAGCTCGAGTCCCACATCGCCGAGGCGGGCGAGCAGGCGGTCTTCGACGCAGACGTGCAGGGCCTCGATCCCGAGCTGACGAAGATCCTCGGCCGCCTGAAGTTCCGCACCAGCTACGGCCAGAACGTGCTCGCGCACAGCGTGGAGTGCGCCCAGCTGGCGGCGATGATGGCCCACGAGCTGGGCGCGAGCCCGAAGACCGCGCGGCGCGCGGCGCTGCTGCACGACATCGGCAAGGCGGTCTCGCATGAGATCGAGGGCCCGCACGCGCTGGTCGGCGGCGACCTCGCTCGCCGCCACGGCGAGCCGGAAGCCGTCGCGCATGCGATGGAGGCGCACCACAACGAGGTCGAGCCGCAGACGGTCGAGGCCGTGATCGTGCAGGCGGCCGACGCGCTCAGCGGCGCCCGGCCGGGCGCACGCGGCGAGTCGCTGGAGCAGTACGTCAAGCGCCTGCGCGAGCTCGAGCAGATCGCCACGCGCCACGACGGCGTCGACAAGGTCTACGCGATGCAGGCCGGGCGCGAGATCCGCGTCATCGTCCAGCCCGACACGATCAGCGACGACGCTGCGACGCTGCTCTCACACGAGATCGCGCGCGAGATCGAGCAGGAGCTCGAGTACCCGGGCCAGATCAAGGTGACGGTGATCCGCGAGTCGCGTGCGGTTGACTACGCGAAGTGATGGCCCGCTACCACGTCACCACCTTCGGGTGCCAGATGAACGAGCACGACTCCGAGCGCATGAAGGGGATGCTCGAGTCGCTCGGCTACAGCGAGGCGCAGGAGGCCGGCGCGGCGGACCTGATCCTGTTCAACACCTGCTCGATCCGCGAGAAGGCCGACGAGCGCTTCGTGGCGCACCTGCACCAGGCGAAGGGGATCAAACGCGGCCGGCCCGATGTCGTGATCGGCGTGGGCGGCTGCTGGGCACAGTCGGTCAAGGACGACGTGTTCCGGCAGTTCCCGTTCGTGGACGTCGCCTTCGGGCCGGGCCAGGTCCACAGGCTCGCCGAGTTCCTCACGAGCGACTCGCTGACCGCGCAGGGGTACTTCGAGTTCGAGGACTTCGCCGGGCGGCTCCCGATGCGGCGCGCGCGGGACTTCCAGGGCTGGGTCCAGATCTCCGCCGGCTGCAACATGAAGTGCTCGTTCTGCATCGTGCCCTCGACGCGGGGGCGAGAGGTCTCGCGGCCGCTGGAGGAGGTCCTCGCCGAGGTACGGGCGCTCGCGGCAGACGGCGTCCGCGAGGTCACGTTGCTGGGCCAGAACGTCAACTCCTACGGCACGAGGCTGCGGCCACAGCCGCGGCGGTTCTCAGAGCTGCTGACCGCGGTCGACGCCATCGATGGGATCGACCGCATCCGCTACACGAGCCCGCACCCGGCGCACATGGGCGAGGACGTCATCCGTGCCCATGCCGAGCTCGACAGCGTCTGCGAGCACATCCATCTGCCGCTGCAGTCCGGGTCGTCGCGCGTCCTGAAGCAGATGCGGCGCACCTACAACCGCGAGCGCTACACGGACCGCGTCGCGCTGATCCGCGAGCACGTGCCCGACTGTGCGCTGACGACCGACATCATCGTCGGCTTCCCTGGAGAGACCGAGGAGGACTTCGCCCAGACGCTCGACGTCGTCGAGGAGGTGGGCTTCGACGGCGCGTTCACGTTCATCTACTCGCCGCGGCGCGACACGGAGGCGGCGGAGCTCGTCGAGCGTTTCGTGCCGCACGAGGCCCAGGTCGAGCGCATGGAGCGGCTCGTCGAGGTCGTGCAGCGGCGTGCGCGGGAGCGCGCGCAGCGCTTCGTGGGCCGGACGCTCGACGTGCTCGTCGAGGGTCAGTCGCGCAACGATCCGTCAAGGCTGCGCGGCCGCACGTCGCACAACAAGGTCGTGAACTTCGACGGCCTCGCCCAGCCGGGCGAGATCGTGCCGGTCGAGATCGTCTCCGCGACGAGCCAGACGCTCGCCGGCGAGGCCTCGCTGCTCGCGCAGACGCGCTGATCGCGCCGTCCGGTCCACGTGCGAACATATGTTCGTGCGATGGGACAACCTGACGATCGAGACCGAGTCCGCCACGCGCCTGCCGGGCTACCGCGAGGCCGTCATCCGGACCTTCGACGCACCGGAGGCATTGGACACGCGCTTCTACGAGGTCTACGCGAAGTCCGCGATCAACAAGGTCCCCGCCGCGTCACGGATGCCGTTCCGTTTCACGATCAATCCGTACCGCGGATGCAGCCATGCTTGCCTGTACTGCCAACGGGGCGAAACGCCGGTGCTCATGGCCGATGGCCGACACCAGCCGCTCGCTGACCTGCGCCCCGGAGACCGCATCATCGGGACCGTCGAGCGCGGGCATTACCGGCGCTACACGACGACCACCGTGCTGGATCACTGGTCCTCGGTGAAGCCGGCGTACCGCGTCGTTCTCGAGGACGGCACCGAGCTCACCCCCAGTGGCGACCACCGGTTCCTCACGGAGCGCGGTTGGAAGCACGTGACGGGTACCGAGCAGGGTGCGGCGCGCAGGCCCCACCTCACCCTGAACAACTCGCTCGTGGGCGTCGGCGCATTCGCCAAACAGCCGTTGCACGTCGCGGACTACCGGCGCGGTTACCTCTGCGGGCTGATCCGCGGCGACGCGCACCTGGCCCAGAGCATGTACGCGCCTCACGGGCGAGCTCCGTACCTCATGAGCCGATTCCGTCTCGCGCTCGCAGATGACGAGGCGCTCAGGCGGGCGGAGTGGATGCTCGAGCGCGCAGGTGTCAGCACACGACGCTTCCTCTTCCACCGAGCCACGGCGACCCAGCGGGAGATCAACGCGATCCGCACACACGCGCGAGAGCCGGTTGAGCAGATCATGGAGATCGTCCGCTGGCCGGTGGACCCTCCAGACGAATGGTGCAAAGGGTTCCTTGCAGGGATCTTCGACGCCGAGGGATCGTGCGGACGCGAGGCGCTCCGAATCGCGAACTGCGACCCGATGATCCTGGCGTGGACGCGTGCGTGCCTCCAGCAGTTCGGATTCCGGTACCGCACTGAAGAGCGAATGCTCGACAACGGGATAACCACGATCCGCGTCCTTGGTGGCCTCAGGGAGCAGCTGCGCTTCTTCCATCTCACGGACCCGGCCATCAGGAGGAAGCTGTGGCTCGAAGGCCGCGCGGTCAAAGGCGACGCCAGGCTCGGCGTGGTCGCGATCGAGCCGCTCGGCAAGGCGATGCGGCTCTTCGACATCACAACTGGGACGGGAGACTTCATCGCGAACGGGGTTGTGAGCCACAACTGCTTCGCCCGTCCCACGCACGCGTATCTCGGCTTCAACGCCGGCCGTGACTTCGAGAAGGAGATCGTGGTCAAGGTCAACGTCCCCGAGGTGCTGCGGGCCGAGCTGCGCAAGTCGTCGTGGAAGCGCGAGCACATCGCGATGGGGACGAACACCGATCCCTACCAGTGGTGCGAGTCGAAGTACCGGCTGATGCCCGGGATCTGGGAGGCGCTGCGCGATCACGCGAACCCGTGCTCCGTGCTGACGAAGTCCCCGCTGTTGCTGCGCGACCTGGCGCTGATGCAGGAGATCGCCGCGGTCACCGATATCCACGCGAACCTGTCGATCCCGACGCTGGACGAGAAGCCCTGGCGCGCGAGCGAGCCGCACACGCCACACCCGCGCAAGCGGATCGAGGCGGTGGCGGAGCTGAACCGGGCCGGGATCCCGACGGGCGTGCTGGTCGCGCCGCTCATGCCGGGGATCAACGACTCGCCCAGGCAGGTCGAGGCGATCCTGCAGGCCTGTGCCGACGCGGGCGCGACGAGCGTGGGCGGCATCGCGCTGCATCTCCGCGGCGAGGTGCGGGACGTGTTCATGGACTGGTTGCGCAGCTACCGGCCGGATCTGGTGGAGCGCTACGAGGCGCTCTACGCGCGCGGGGCGTACGTGTCGCGCGAGGAGGGCGAGCGGATCCAGCGGCTCCTGCGTGGTTCGCGAAGGGACCCGGCGTCGCGCCTCGGTGTCCGCAATCTGCGCGGTGTGACGGAGCCTGAACGCGAATCGGGTTTGAGACCTGTGCCTGGGGTAGTGCAGGAATCGTTGTTCTGAGTGACGCTGCTGTAACCGCCAACGGCAGGAGGGTTGATCTAGTCAGTGGCCCAACGAGTTCTTCGAGACCCGAAGCCATTCGTGGCGCGAGGCCGGCCTCGCGCGGCAATTGTCCGCGCGCGCGGTCAAGCGCGCCCGGATCCAGCTGTTCTTCCTGATCCCCATCGGGGTCGCGACGTACGTTCTGTACGACCACCGCAAGGAGCTGTTCGGCGTCGATACGCCGGCGCGCGTGGCGGCGGCGGCCATCCTGCTCGCCGTCGGCTGGCAGGTCGCGCGCGACATAGGCAAGTCCGTCGGCCCGGCGATGTTCCGGCGGATGGACCCCGCCACGGCCGGCACGGTGGGCTTCCTGCTGCGGCTCGTGACCATCCTGTTCGTCTTCGTGATCGCGATGCGCGTGGTGGGTCTGGACCCGCGCACGCTCGCGGTCGGCGGCGCGTTCACCGCCGTCATCTTCGGTCTCGCGGCACAGCAGACGCTCGGCAACCTGATCGCCGGGACCGTCCTGCTCAGCGCGCGGCCGTTCAAGGTCGGCGACCGCGTCCGCCTCCAGGGCGGACAGATCGGCGGCACGGTCGAGGGCGTCGTCAGCTCGCTTGGCCTGCTCTACACGACGTTCGCCAGCGGCGAGGACTCGATCATGGTCCCCAACAGCGCTGTGCTCTCCGTCGCGGTCGTCCCGCTGCGCGAGCCCGAGGGCGTCGACCTGCGCGCGCGCCTTCCGGCAGACATCGCGCCCAGCGAGGTCCAGGCGCTGTTGCAGGAGAAGGTCCAGACGCCGATGCGCGACGTGCCGCGGATCCTGCTCGAGGAGCTCGACGGCGACGAGGTCGTCGTCCGGATCCAGGCGACTCCCGAGAAGGCATCCGACGGCCCGAAGCTGGCCGCGGAAGTGCTCGCGGCCGTCGCTCCGAGCGCGCGCGGCGAGCACCTCGTCGCCGACGGCTCCGGGTCCTAGCTAGCGCTTGTCGGCCTGACCGCTGCCGAGATCGGCCGCGATCCGCTCGGACCCGAGGCGGCGCTGCAGGCGCGCCGACACCGACGGGGCGATCGCCGAGAAGCGCGAGCCCAGCTTCACCCCCAGCGGGGCCACGTCGACCTCGCCGCGGTCGTGCTCGATGGCCACGACGACGGCATCGCCGACCTGCTCGGGGGTGCTCGTGCCGACGAAGCCGGGCAGCTCGACGCCTGATTCGGCGAACATCCCGGCGTCGCGGATGAAGCCTGGGAAGACGACGCTGACGCCCACGCCGGAGCCGTGCAGGTCGCCGCGCAGCCCCTGCCCGAAGCCACGCAGCCCGAACTTCGTGGCGCTGTAGATGCTCGAGCCGGCGGTGGCGGTCTTGCCCGACAGGGACGAGATGAAGACGAGGTGGCCCCACTCCTGGGCGACCATCGATCCCGCGAGGTGTCGCGCGAGGATCATCGGCGCCCGCAGGTTCACCGTGATCGCGCGGTCGATCTGCTCGTCGCTGTACTCGAGCAGCGGACCCGATGCGGGGACCGCGGCGTTGGCGACGAGGAGGTCGACGTGGCCCACGTCGGCGATCAGCCGGTCGAGCTCGGCGGGCTGTTCGAGATCGACAACGAAGGAGCGCGCGCCGAGCTCCTGGGCGAGGGGCTCCAGCACGTCGGTGCGACGGCCCGTGATGGTCAGCTGCACGCCGCGGCGGTGCAGAGCTCGGGCGATTGCGTGCCCGATGCCTCCCGTCGCGCCCGTCAGCAGTGCGGTTCGTCCGGCCAGGTGCTTGTTCACGGGCCGAATACTGCCAGCGTGGCCGTGAAGCCATGCAGGTGGGCCCGCCCGCCGACCGGCCCGATCTCGCCGGCCGCGAAGAAACCGGCCACCGGTGCGCCCGCAAGCGCCGCGTCGGCCGCGAGGGCGTCATGGTCGGCCGCGCCGAACATCCCGCGGCCGCGGCCGTTGCAGGTGAACATCAGCGCGCCCGCCGGGCCCGAGCCCCCGAACCGCAGCCGCTCGCGGCCGAGCACCTCGCGCAGGTCGCTGTCGGCGCTGGAGGCGTCGCGCACGTGCAGGCGGATGACCTGGCCCGCCTCGACCTGCGCGCCGACCGCGACCGCACCTGTGTCGGGATCGGCGCCGAGCAGCGCGCGCACCAGGAAATCCCCGCGCTCGAACTCGGGCTTGCCGGCATCGACGACGAACCCGAGCAGGAGCCCTTCGGCGACCTGTTCGCGCTCGCTCTCGGGCAGGGCCGCGATCGCGTCGCGCAGCGCCGTGAGCGCGGGCCGGCCCGCGAGCTCCTGGATCATGTGACCCTCGGCGGCCGTGATGGTCATCTCCGGTCCGATCGGTGCGGCGCCCTGTGAGACGGCGGCGTGGATGTCGACGCCGGTGAACGCGACACCGACCGCGCCGTCGGGCTTCACCTCGCCGCCACAGAAGAGCGCGGCGCTGCCGTCCAGCGTGCGCGCACTCGAGATGCCGCCGAGCACGGGCACGTCGCCCAGCTCGGCGACGAACGCATCGGCCGGGAACGAGTACGGGTCGGGGAGCAGGACGATCGCCTCGGGCTCGTCCGTGGGCAAGCCGATCACCGCGGTGCCGTCAGGGCCGTCGACCGCCTCGGCGTGGAAGACCTCGGCGCTGCCCTGGTCCAGCGCGGCCGCCCAGACGGCGACGGCCGTGCCCTCCTCGATCTCGCGGCCGGCCCCGAGCACGCCGCCGGCGCCGCAGCCGGCGAGCTGGGGCGGCGCGAGCGCTTCGTCGACGCCCTCGAGCGTGGACTCCGGCGACGCAAGGTGGTGGCCGGACGCGAACACGAGCGCGAGGTCGCAGCGCCGGCCGTCGAGTGTCGCCCGGGCGCGCTGCGCCGCCTCGATGGCACCGGACCGCGGATCTGGGTCGGTCGACAGGCCGCAGCCGATGCGAACACCCATGCTCCGGACGATACTCCCGGCCGATGCCCGGTTCCCGACGCTCGCCACGTGCTCGCGCTCTTCGGCCCGACCGGCGTGGGCAAGACGGCCATCGCGATCGCCATCGCGGAGCGCCTGCGTGCGCGTGGTGAGCACCCGGTGGCCGTGTCGGCCGATGCGCTGCAGCTCTATGCCGGCCTCGAGATCCTCACGGGCGCGGCGAGCGCGGCGGAGCAGGCGCGCCTCGAGCACCGGCTGCTGGGCTTCCTGCCGATCGACGCGCGCTGCAGCGCGGGCGAGTTCGCGCAGCTCGCGCATGCCGAGCTCGACGGGCTGATGGCCCAGGGGGCGGTCCCATCGTGGTGGGCGGTACCGGGCTGTACCTGCGAGCGGCCCTGGCGGACCTGGACCTCAAGCCGCCGGCGCCGCCGGACATCCGTGCGCGGCTGGAGGCCGACGTCGCCGCACGCGGCACCCACGCGCTGCACGCCGAGCTGACGCGTCGCGCACCGTGGGCCGCGGAGGGGATCGCACCGACGGATCGCCAGCGGATCGTGCGCGCGCTCGAGCTGGACGCGATAGGGGCGCTCGAGCCGCCGCCGTCCGAAAGCCAGCTCTGGACCGCGGAGACGCGCCATCCCACACGGCTGATCGGTCTCGTCATGGAGCGCGAGGCGCTCTACGCGCGGATCGATGCCCGCGTCGACGAGATGGTGGCCGCCGGCGCGGTCGACGAGGTGCGCGCGGCCCATGCCGCGGGCGCCTCCCCGAGTGCGCGGCAGGCACTCGGGTTCGACGAGCTGCTCGCGGGCGACGTGGAGGCGATGAAGCGCCGCACGCGCAACTACGCCAAGCGCCAGCTGACCTGGATGCGCAAGCTGCCGGGAGCCGAACTGGTGGATGTCACGGGGCGCGAGCCGGACGACGTCGCGCGCGAACTGGTGGGATAACGCGCGATGCGGTTCGAGAAGTGGCAGGCCCTGGGCAACGACTACGTGATCGTCGAGCACGACGCGCTGCCGTTCGCGCTCACCGAGGAGCGCGTGCGCGCGCTGTGTCGGCCACATACGGGGGTCGGCGCCGACGGGGTGCTCGAGCTCTCGCGCAGCGACGAGCCCGGCTTCGTCGCCTCGCTGCGGATCTTCAACCCCGACGGCTCGGAGGCCGAGCTGTCGGGCAACGGTGCGCGCGAGGCGATCCTGTACCTGCGCCGGGCGGGGTGGACCGACCAGCGGCAGTTCTCGATCCGCACGGCTGCGGGCGAGCTGCGCCCGACGATCCTGTCGGACACGACGTGTCGCGTCGACATGGGCCGCGCGCGTGACGAGGGCACGGGGGAGATCTGCGGCTTCGCCTACCAGCAGGTGAACGTCGGCAACCCGCAGTGCTCCATCCGCGTGGAGTCGGAGGCGGATCTGGCCGCGATCGACCTGGCCCACGTCGGGCCGCCGATCGAGACGGACCCGCGCTTTCCCAACCGCACCAACGTGTCGTTCTGGACGCAGCTGGCGGCCGATCGGATCCGCGCGCGGATCTTCGAGCGCGGCGTGGGGGAGACGGCGTCGTCGGGGACTGGCGCCTGCGGCGCGGCCGTGGCCCACGCGCTGCGCGGCGGCGACTCGCCCGTGACCGTCGTGCTCGACGGCGGTGAGCTCGAGGTTGCGGTTGAGGAGGACCTGCACATCGACCTGACCGGATGGGCGGAGCCGGTCCACGCAGGCGAGCTGAGCCCCGAGCTCCTCTCCCGGCTAGCGTCCCTGCCATGAGTGCAGCCGCCGCGAACGGACTGAGCACGGTCGACGTCGCCTCCGGGCGCGTCCTGGACGCCTACTACCCGGCGCCTGCGCTGGGGGCGAGCCCGGCGGGTCGGTCGGCGTTGCGAGCGACGACGACGTCCGCGGCGTCCGGATCGAGCCGGTCACGACGGTCATCGACGATCTCGACAGCCCGCCGGCCGACGTCCCGACGCGTACCTGCGGCTGCATCTGCTCTCGCACCGGCTCGTGCGCCCGCACGGGCTCAACCTCGACGGGATCTTCGGCCTGCTGCCCAACGTGGCCTGGACGTCGCTGGGCGCCGTGGAGATCGACCAGCTGCCCGCCGCGCGCGAACGGGCACGCGCGAGGGTCTCCATCTCATGGTCCTCGGCGTCGACAAGTTCCCGCGCATGGTCGACTACGTCGTCCCGAGCGGCGTGCGCATCGCCGACGCCGACCGCGTGCGCCTCGGCGCGCACCTCGCCGACGGCACGACCGTCATGCACGAGGGCTTCTGCAACTACAACGCGGGCACGCTCGGCCACTCGATGGTCGAGGGCCGGATCAGCGCCGGCGTCGTCGTGGGCGATGGCAGCGACATCGGCGGCGGCGCGTCGATCATGGGCACGCTGTCCGGCGGCGGCACGCAGGTGATCTCGATCGGCGAGCGCTGCCTGCTCGGCGCGAACGCCGGCATCGGGATCTCGCTCGGCGACGACTGCGTCGTCGAGGCCGGGCTCTACATCACCGCCGGCACGCGGGTGACCCTGCCCGACGGCGACGTCGTCAAGGCGCTCGAGCTCTCCGGCGCGCCGAATCTCCTCTTTCGCCGCGACAGCACCACCGGCGCGGTCCACGCGCTCCAGCGTTCAGGCTCCTGGGGCGGCCTGAACGCCGCGCTACACGCCGGCCAGTAGCTGCGCCGCGCGCCGGCACTCGTCGAGCGTCGGCACGAGCGCGACACGGACATAGCCCTCGCCGGCGGCGCCGAAGAACGCGCCGGGTGCGACCAGGACGCCGCGGTCGAGCAGTCCGGCGGCGAACGCCTCGCTCGACGTCTCGCCGTCCGGCAGCGCGAGCCACAAGAAGAAGCTGGCGTCGCCGCCCGCGTTGCGCATGCCGATCGCCTCGAACGCCGGGAGCACCACGTCGCGCTTGGCCCGGTAGACCTCGCGGACGGCGTCGACGTGCTCCTCGTCGCGCCAGGCGGCAGCCGCGGCGCGCTGCACGAACTCCTGAGGCGCGACGCCGACATTCGGGCGATAGCGCTTGAGCGCCGCGATGATCTGCGGGTCGCCCGCTGCGAAGCCGCTGCGGTACCCGGGCATCGACGATCGCTTGCTCAGGGTGTTGAACGCGACGACGTTCGTGCGGTCGGCGAGCGCGAGCGCCGAGACCGGTGGCTCGGACCCGAAGTAGATCTCGCTGTACGCCTCGTCGGACGCGAGCACGAAGTCGTGTTCGCGTGCGAGCGCGGCGGCGCGCTCGAGGAAGTCGAGCGTGACGGTCGCCGCCGTCGGGTTGTTCGGGTAGTTGAGCCACAGCAGCGCGAGGTCTTCGACGGGCAGCGCGTCGAGGTCGGGCAGGAAGCCGCGTTCGGCGATCAGCGGGGCCTCGACGATCTCGCGGCCGGCGAACAGCGCCCCGCGCTCGGGCACCGGGTAGCCGGGGGCCGGGACGGCGACGCGACCGGGGCCGACGATCTGCGCAAGGTGGAAGATCGCCTCCTTTGACCCGAGCGTGGGGACGACCTCGGTGGCGGGATCGATCGCCGCGCCGAACCGGCGCCCCGCCCAGCCGGCGATCGCCTCGCGGAGCTCGGGCAGGCCGTCTGCGGCCGGGTACGTCGACATCGGCTCGATCGCGTCCGCGAGCGCGGCGCGGATGAACGCCGGCGTCTCCTCGCGCGGCTCGCCGATGCCGAAGTCCACGACCTGCTCGCCGCGGGCGAGGCGCTCGTTCTTGGCCTGTGTGAGGGCGACGAACGGGTACACCCGCAGGCCCGCCAGCGTGGGGCTCAGCTGCACAGCACGGCCTCCAGCGTCCGGAAGCTGCGCACGAGCGCCTCGACGCGGACGAGCTCGTCGCGACGGTGCGCGTAGGCGGGGTCACCGGGGCCGAAGTTGACCGCCGGCACGCCCGCGAGCGCGAACTCCGCCACCGGCGTCCAGGCCTGCTTGGGCGCGACCTCGAGCGATCCCGCATCGATAAGGCGCTGCACGAACCGGTGCGTGACGGCCACGGGCCCGCTGGGCGCGTTGCTTTCGATCTCGAGCTCGCGGTGCTCGCCGTCGCACAGGCCATGCAGGCGCGCCTCCGCGTCCTGCGCCGAGCGCCCGGGGGAGTAGCGGTAGTTGACACGCGCGTCCACCCGGTCGGGGATCACGTTGCGGGCGATGCCGCCCTCGATCCCGACGACGCTCACGGCCTCGATGAACTCGAGCCCGTCGAACTCCGCGCGCTCCGGCGGCGCCGCCTGCGCCAGGCCGGCGATCGCGCGCGCCGCGCGCTCGATGGCGTTGTCCGCGAGCCAGGGGCGCGCCGAGTGGCCGCTGACGCCGTGGAAGGTCCAGGTCGCGTTCACGTTGCCCAGGCAGCCTGCGGTGTCCCCGCCACAGCTGGCGATGCCGGAGCCACCCGGATCGGCGCAGGTGAACGTCACGGCGACGTCCTGGCGGTACCAGCCGTTGGCTCCGTCCGGCGTGCTCGGGCTCAGAGTGTGGCCGATCGTCGGAGCGCCGGTGTCGACGATGGCGTACTGTTCGCCGACGCACTGCGGCGGCAGGCCGCCGGTGTCGGCGTAGTCGCAGGTCGCCGTTGGCGTTCCAAGGCCATGGGACAGCGACCCGCTCTACGGTGGCGGGGAACGACGCTGGGCTCCATCCTCGGCGTCGGTCACCGAGCACTGCGCCGCCGGGACCGAACCGATCTCGTAGGCCGCTCCATCCGAAACGCCGCTCACCGCGACGGTCGGCTTCGTGTTGGGCGGCGGCGCGATCGTGATCGGGGATGCGCACATTGTTGTTGTAGGTGCCCCCGCCGGCCGGCTGCGACTGGATCGACACGGTGGCGGTGCCGCTGACCGCCGTGCTGCTGGCCGTGAAGGACACCGTCTTGAACTCCCCGCAGGTGGTGAAGTCAGCCAGCTCGGCGTCGCCGTGACGCCGGTCGGCGTGATCAGGTTGAGCACCAGTTCAAACTCACCCGTGTCCCAGTTGCACGTCGTGTCGCCGTCACCACCGGCAGCTACGACCTTGATGTCGGCCGTTCCACCCGCCGAGGAGCCCGCCACCAGCGTCACGCCGGTCCCGCCGTCATCGATGGTGTCGGTGATGTTGTCGGCGGACGCGATGCCGGCCGAGATGAGTAGTGCCGATGCCTAGTGCCGCTGTGACAGTGGTCGCCCGCCGCGTCAACCGCAGACGTCTGGACATGCGCGAGCCCCCCATTGGGGTGATGGTGCCCAAACCCCCGTTCGACCCTCGGGGGCGACGCTATGGAACCCACCCGGCCGCCACAATGGCCCCTGCGGGCCATCCTGGGTAGCCCCGCCATGGCCCGACCAAGCCGTCGCGGGTTCCGTTCGGGTCGTGTCGAGGCGGGACTTCCGGCCCAGGACGGGTGGCTCGGGCGGGGCGCGATCACCCGTGGCGTATCGCGCCGAGCGTGTAGGTGTGCGGCAGCCGCCACGGCGGTCCGCCAGCCGCCACTCGCCGTCCGGCAGCTGCTCCATCTGGCCGGGCAGCGCCTCCCACGGCACGCTGTCGTGCTCGACAGCGTGGTGATCTCCAGGCCCGGCGTCGAGCAGCGCGGTGACGATCTCGCCGAGGCCGTGGTTCCACTCGTGGGTGACGTTGTGCGCGAACTCGACGTCGGTCTCGACGTAGGTGCCGGCCTCGTCCCAGACCAGCGGCTCCGTCGCGCTCGAAGTACGGGTAGCTCGACGGCGAGCAGCCCGTCGGCGCGGCGCTCGGCCAGCGCCCACAGCATCGGGTGGCCCTCGCGGATGAACAGCCGGCCGCCGGGCGCGAGCAGCTCGGCGACCACGCCGGCCCACCGGCGGATGTCGGGCAGCCAGCACAGCGCGCCGATGCCGGTGAAGACGAGGTCGAAGCCGCTCGCGGCCGAGCACCTCGACGGCGTCGTACACGTCGGACTCGACGAAGTCGACGTCGGCGCCGGCCTCGCGCGGCCAGGCGCGCGGGCCTGCTCAGCGACGGCGGCGGAGAAGTCCAGCCCGGTCATCCGTGCGCCGAGCCGGCGCGAGCGAGATCGTGTCGGTGCCGATGTGGCACTGCAGGTGCACGCCGCGCAGCCCGGTGACGTCGCCGAGCCGCGGCAGGTCGAAGCGGACGACGTCGCAGAGGTGCGCCGGGTCGTCGCGGAACCGGTCGACGCGTAGCCGGGCGACGCGGCGTGCGCCGGCGCCCGCTCGTCCCAGCTGGCCCGGTTGAGGGCCCGGTAGTCGTCGTCGGGCGTCATCGGACCGGGTACCCCTCGGCTTCCAACGCGGCCTTGACGTCGTGGATCCGCACCGTGGTCTGCCTCGCCGCGTGGCCGCTGGCGCGCCGGTTCAGCGCTCGTCGGCCCGGCGCTCCGCAACCGAGTGAACCAGGTCGACGATGCGCCTGAGCACATCGGGATGGTCTCGGGAAGCACGCCGTGGCCGAGGTTGAAGATGTGCCCGGCAGCGGACCGGCCCGAGTCGACGACGTCGAGCGCGGCGACTCGATGCGTCCCACGGCGCAAAGAACGGCCGTCGGGTCGAGATTGCCCTGCACCGCCTGGCCGGTTGGACCCGGTCGAGGGCGGCGTCGAGCGGCACCCGCCAATCGACGCCATGACTCGACGCCGGCCGTGGCCATGTCGTGAGCAGCTCGCCGGTGCGACACCGAAGTGGATCCGCGGGACACCCAGGTCGGCGACGGCCGAGGCAGGCGCGTCAGTACGGCAGCGCGGAGCGCGGTAGTCGGCCGGCAACACCGCCGGCCCACGAGTCGAAAGCTGGACCGCAGACGCGCCGGCCGCGACCTGGCGCGGAGGAAGCCGCCCGAGATCATCGGCCAGCCGCGTCATCAGCGCATCCCAGACGTCCGGGGCTCGGCATCATCAGTGATTCGTCTTGCGTGCTCACGGAGGGACCGCCCTCGATGAGATAGCGAGGCGAGAGTGTAGGGGGCCCCGGCGAAGCCGATCAGCGGTGTCGGGCCCTAGCTCGGCGACGAGTTGCGTGCACCGCAGCCCGCGCGAAGTCGAAGGCGGACGCGTCGAAGTCGGCAAGCGACTCGACGTCGGCCATCGACGCGATCGGCGAGGCGATCACCGGACCGACCCCGGGAACGATG
>CAWCEB010000169.1:0-11806 GCA_963794105.1 uncultured Actinomycetes bacterium
GCGTGTAATCGAGCCAGCGATCCGACCGGTTGGCCGCCGACACGGGCATAGAGCGCCTGCGCGCGGTGGTTGTCCACCGCGGTCTGCCACTCCAGCGCCACCGCACCACGCTCGGCGCAGCGCGCCCGGCATGCCTCGATCAGAGCCTCGGCGGCGCCGCTGCCGCGGGCCTCCGGCGCGACGAACAGGTCGTTCATCACGCCCAGCCGCCCACCGCGCGTCGTCGCCCAGGTCCAGAAGAGCGAGGCGAAGCCCACCGCTCGCCGCTCCTCGTCGCGCGCGATGAACTGCACGCCCTCGAGCTCGGGGTCGGCGAGCAGCGAGCGGCTGAGCGCCAGGATCGACTCGTCCGCAGGATTGACCTCGTAGAAGTCGAGATAGGCACGAATGAGCGGCATCAGCTCCGGCAGGTCGTGCTCGGTCACTTGGACGATCTGTGGCATCCGGCGAGCCTAATGTCACCGAATCGGTAAAGGCCTTGACCAGCGCCCCGCGGCCTGTACTGTCCGCTCCCGATCGACGGAGGAGTGGGTGGTGCATACACGGTTCGGCCGTCTCGCCATGGGCGGGATGCTGCTTGTCATGGTCGTCGTCCTTGCCGCGTGCGGCGGGGGCTCCAAGAAGCGCGAGCGCGCCGGCGAGCCGCTCAGTGAGCGCCAGCGCGAGGCACAGGAGCTGAAGTCCGGCCACCGCACGCTGTTCGAATCCGACCGCCGGCCGGACCACACGCCGGCGATCGAGGAGGTCGAGAACCGCGGCCTATCCGCGCCACTACGTCGAGACCCGCCGCGCGCTCGCCGGGCGCAAGGCCGTCGGCCGCGCCCGCACCCGCGCCGCCGCGCGCCGCGCGCGGACGCGCGCTGCCGCAGCCTCCTGGGTGGAGGCCGGGCCCTTCACGCCGACAGTTCCGGCGCGCGTGACCTACACGGGCCGCGCCTCGCTGGACTCGGCCGCGTGACGGCCATGGCGATCGATCCGAACTGCGGCAGGTCCGGTCAGGGCTGCCGCGTGTGGGTGGGCGCTGCCGGCGGCGGCGTCTGGCGCACCACCAACGCCCTCGCCGCATCGCCCACATGGGCGCCGGCCTCCGACGGCATGGACTCCAACGCGATCGGCTCGCTGACGGTCGACCCCAACGACGCGACCGGCAACACGATCTACGCGGGCACCGGCGAGCCGAACGGCTCGGGTGACTCCGAGGCAGGCGTCGGGCTCTACAAGTCGACCGACGGCGGCTCGAGCTGGCAGCTCGTTGCAGGCAGCCGTGCGGTCGTCGATCGATCGTTCGATCGGCGCAATCCTCGTGGACCCCGCGAACAAGAACCACCTGTTCATCGGCACGGACGTCGCGCGCCACGGATCGTCCAGCGCCAACGGCGGCCGCCGCACGCCGCCGAACGCCCCGACGCTCGGCATCTACGAGTCGACCGACGGCGGCGCGCACTTCAACCTCGAGTTCAGCCGTCCGCCGAACCCGCGCGCCGGCTTCGAGCGGCGTCGACTGGTTCCAGGGCGGCATCAACAAGCTCGCCGTGGACCCCGCGGACACACACGCGTCTATGCCGCGATCGTCGGCTACGGGATCTGGCGCCGCGCGCCGCACCTCGACGGCGACAGCGCCTGGCATCCGGTCTTCGCCACGCGCAACCCGAGGGACACCTTCGGCGACCGCACGGAGTTCTCGCTCACGCGCAAGAACGGCCACACGCGCCTGTACTCGGGCGACAGCTCGGACGACCAGGCGATCGCCGAGCTGTGGCGGACCGATCAGGCCGACCAGGTGGCGGCGAAGCTCTCCAACGGCAACGCGAACATGAACGCCTGGACGAAGCTGTCGAGCAAGAACAACGGCACGCCGGGCTACACGTCGTACAACTACTGCCAGAACGGGCAGTGCGGCTACGACGACTTCGTGGAGGTCGACCCCGACCAACCCGGACGTCGTCTGGCTGGGCGGATCGATGGCCTACGACGAGCTCGCGACACCCGGGCAGATCACGCGATCCAACGGGCGCGCGGTCGTCCGCTCGACCGACGGCGGCGTGACGTTCAGCGACATGACGAACGACGCGCGCACGCCGAAGGCCGAGGGCATGCACCCCGACCAGCACGCGATCGTCTTCGCGCCGCGCAACACGCGGATCGCGCTCATCGGCTCCGACGGCGGCGTCGTGCGCACGAACGGCACGTTCGTCGACCGCAGCTCGGACTGCGACTCGCGCGGCCTGGGCAAGCTCGACCTGATCGACTGCCGGCGGTTCCTGTCGTCGATCCCGCAGCGGATCGATCCGCTGAACGACGGGCTGCGGACGATGCAGTTCCAGAGCCTGACGCCGAACCCGAAGAACAGCTCGGGTGACGTCATCGGTGGCACCCAGGACAACGGCACGTGGGCGTTCACCGGCTCGCCGGAGTGGTTCGAGTCGATCGGCGGCGACGGCGGTCAGTCCGCGATCGACTTCGCCAACCCGGACCTCCGGGCGCACACGTACTTCGACGCGGACATCGACGTCAACCATCAGGGCAACAACGTGGACACGTGGGACTTCGTCTCCGTGCCGCTCGACGGCTCGGGTGAGCTCGCGTCGTTCTACATCCCGCTGATCGGCGATCCGAAGACCAGCGGCACGATGTTCGCCGGCATGCAGCACGTCTGGCGGACGACCGACTGGGGCGGCGACCCCGCGACGCTCGACGCGAAGTGCCGCAACGTCGATCCGCTCGGGTTCTTCCCCAGCGACGCGGAGTGCGGCGACTGGAAGCCGCTCGGCGCGGACCTGACGGCGCCGTCGTTCGGCGACCGCAGCGGCGACTACGTCGTCGCGACCGAGCGCGCCCCGTCCAACGCGGGCACGCTGTGGGCGGCGACGCGCGTCGGGCGCCTGTTCGTGTCCGACAACGCCAACGCGTCGGACCCCACGACGGTGACCTGGGACCGCATCGACAAGGCCACGACGCCGGGGCGCTTCGTCAGCGGGATCTCGGTCGACCCGTCGAACCCAAACCATGCGTGGGTGTCGTACTCGGGCTACAGCGCCTATACGCCGGACACGCCGGGCCACGTGTTCGAGGTCACCTACGACCCGTCGTCGCACGCGGCGACGTTCACCGATCGCTCGTACGACATCGGCGACGTCCCGGTCACCGACGTGGTGCTGGACCCGGCGACCGGCGACGTGTACGCGTCGACCGACTGGGCGGTGCTGAAGCTCACGCACGGCACCAACGTGTGGGTGACGGCCGCGACCGGCCTGCCGCCGGCGGCGACCTACGGCCTGTCGCTCACGCCGGGCTCGCGGACGCTCTGGGCCGCAACGCACGGCAGGGGAGCCTGGAAGCTCACCCTGCCGTAAGTGGTGAGTGGGTGCCGAGGGCGGCCACGTGGCCGCCCTCGGTGGGCCCCACATGCCGTCTCGGCCGGGTCCTACGTCGTCATGCCCGGTGAACTGGCCACCGGTGACGTTGAGGACCTGGCCGTGCACGTAGTTGCTCCACGGCGAGCACAGGAAGAACACGCCGCCGGCGGCCTCCTCGGGCGTGCCCGGGCGTCCCAGCGGGATCAGCATCGCCGCCATCCCGCGCAGCTGGTCGGGGATGCCGAGCTGGACCTTCTCGCCGCCGATCTCCATCACGTTGTCCTCGACCTTCGACGCCGTCAGGCGCGTCTCGATGTAGCCGAAGGCGACCGCGTTGACGTTGACCTTGAACTGGCCCCACTCCTTGGCCAGCGTCTTGGTCAGGCCGACGACGGCGGACTTGCCGGCGCTGTAGTTGGCCTGGCCGGCGTTGCCCATCGTGCCCGAGATCGAGGAGACGTTGACGATCTTGCGGAAGACCTCCTCGCCGCGCTCGCGCTCGGCCTTCGCGGGCTCGCGCAGGTGCGGCGCGGCGGCGCGGATCACCTTGAACGGCACGGTGACGTGGATGGCGAGCATCTTCTCCCACCAGTCGTCGCTCATCTTGTGGATCGGCGCGTCGAGCGTGTAGCCCGCGTTGTTGACGATGATGTCGATCTTCCCGAAGGCGTCGACCGCGGTCTTGACGAGCTCGTCCGCGGCGCCGTCGGCGGTGAGGTCGCCGCCGTAGACGGCCGTGTCGCCCGCGATCTCGCTCGCCGTCTGCTCCGCCACGTCGGCGTCGAGGTCGTTGATCAGGACCTTGGCGCCCTGGCTGCTGAGCAGCTCCGCCGTCGCGCGGCCGATGCCGCGCGCCGAGCCGGTGACGATCGCCACCTTGTCGTCGAGGACTCCCATTGCGCTCTCCCGGATGTTCGAGGGTTCTAAAGAGAGCGCGGGACTCTATGCGAGCTCTGCCGGGGGCCGCCGCGCCGCCGCCTGTAGAACCAGAACGCGATGCGCCGCCGGGACGATCGCGAGCAGCGACCAGGCCCAGCCGGAGCCGCCATCGCCGCCGTCTCCGCCGCTGCCGCCGGCGGCGGGCGGGGCCACGACCTCGTCGACGCGGGCGGACTGCGAGGCGCCGCCGACCGGCCCGAGCTTCGACGCGGCGAACGGCTGCAGCCGCTTGCTCAGTCGCTGAAGCATGCGCACGGTCGCCGGGGTACGGGAGGCTGTACTCCACGAGCGTGCCCTCGTCGTTGCGGATCAGCTGCAGCGACGGGATCCACTGCGAGTGCTGGACGAACTCCTGTTTGAGGCCGGGCTCGCCGATCGTCGTACGCAGCCGCAGGAACGCGCCGCCGTGATCGGGGGAGGCCTGGGGCTGAACGTCCATCGCCGCGTTCAGGTCACCCTTGTCGCGCGTCGAGTGGCATCCGTTGGTGCCGCAGACGGAGATCGCCACGGGCTCCTTGGCGCCGGCGCCGGCGGGGAGCGCGAGGATGAGCAGGGTGAGTGCGGGAAGGAGGCGCTTCATGGTCCATCTACACCGCGCCGCGCCGCGCGGTTCCCGTCAGAGCCCGAGGGTCTTGCCCAGGATCTCACGCATGATCTCGTCGGTGCCACCGCCGATGGGACCGAGGCGCGCGTCGCGCGCCATGCGCTCGATCTCGTACTCCTTCATGTAGCCCGCACCGCCGTGGATCTGCAGGCACGTGTCCATGACGTCGAAGCACGCGCGCTGGGTGACGAGCTTGGCCATCGTGACCTGCTGCACCGCGTCCTCGCCGGCCACGAAGCGCCGCAACGCGTCGTAGGTCACCGCCTGGCCGGTGTAGACCGCGGTCGCCACGTCGGCGAGCTTGTGGCGCAGCGCCTGGTGGCCGGTCAGCGGCTTGCCGAACGCCGTGCGCTCCTTGGCGAACGCCGCGGTCTTCTCGAACGCCACGCGCATCGCGCCCACGGCGCCGAGCGCCATCAGCAGGCGCTCCCACTGGAAGTTGGCCATGATCAGGTAGAAGCCCTCGTTCTCGCGGCCGAGCAGGTTCTCCTCCGGCACGAAGACGTCGTCGAACGCGATCAGGCCGGTGTCGGACGCGTGCCAGCCGAGCTTCTCGATCGCCGAGGCGCTGACGCCGTCGGACTTGTCGACGATCAGGAAGCTGAGCCCGTGGTGGCCGCCCTCGCCGGTCGTCTTCAGCGCCGTGACGTAGAAGTCCGCGCGCACGCCGTTGGTGATGAACATCTTCGAGCCGTTGACGACCCAGCCGCCGTCGACGCGCTTGGCGTTCGTCTTGATCCCAGCGACGTCCGAGCCCGCGTCGGGCTCGGTGATCGCCGAGCGCGCCGATCTTCTCGCCGGCGATGGCGGGGCGCAGGTAGCGCTCCTTCTGGTCGTCGGTGCCGAACTTCCAGATCGGCGGCGTGGCGATGTTGACGTGCGCGCCGATCCCGGCCGCGAGGCCGCCCGACCCGCACCGGGACAGCTCCTCGGCGAACACCGCCTCGTGCAGGTAGCCGCCGCCCTGGCCGCCCCAGCGCTCCTCGTACTTCAGCCCGAGCAGGCCCTGCGCGGCCAGCTTCGCGAAGACCTCGTCGGGGAACCAGTGCGCGTCCTCCCACTCCATCGCGTGCGGGCGCAGCTCCGCGGCGATGAAGCCGCGGATCGACTCGCGCAGCGCCTCGTGCTCGTCGGTGAACGGGGGGACGGCCGTGCTCACAGGCGCTTCTTCAACATCCCGAACACGCCGCGCATGACCTGCTTCTGCAGCGCCTTGCCCTGGCGCGAGCTGAGGAAGTCGCCGACCTTCTCGGCGGTCGACTCCTGCGGCGCGGGCGCCTTCTGCCTTGCGCGCCTGCGCGGGGCGGGCGCGGCCTCGGGGGCGGCGGCCGCGGTGGCGGCTGCGTCGACGCGCGCGGCGAGCATCTCGCGCGCCGACTGCGCATCCGTGCGCGTGCCGTACTTGGCGAACAGCGGTGACGCCTTCGCGGCGCCATCGACGTCGTCGGCGGGCGCCATGCGCGACAGGGGCGCGCGCAGGCGCGTGTGGGCGACGGGCGTCGGCACGCCGTTCTCCGACAGGATCGTCACGGCCGCCTCGCCGATGCCCATCTGCGTGAGCAGCTCGCCCATGTCGTAGAAGTCCGACTTGGGGAAGGTCGAGACCGTCGCCTTCAGCGCCTTGGCGTCGTCGGGCGTGAACGCGCGCAGCGCGTGCTGGACGCGGTTGCCGAGCTGGGCGAGCACCGACTCGGGCAGGTCCTTCGGCGTCTGGGTGACGAAGAACACGCCGACGCCCTTGGAGCGGATCAGTCGCACGGTCTGCTCGACGGACTGCACGAACGCGTCGGTGGCGCCGTCGAAGAGCAGGTGCGCCTCGTCGAGGAAGAAGACGAGCTTGGGCTTGGGCAGGTCGCCCGCCTCGGGCAGCGTCTCGAACAGCTCAGCGACGAGCCACATCAGGGCTGTCGAGAACAGCGCCGGCTTGTCCTGGACGGCGGGCAGCTCGAGCACCGAGATCACGCCGCGCCCGTCGGGCGCCGACGCGCAGCAGGTCGTTGATGTCGAGCTGCGGATCGCCGAAGAACTCGTTGCCGCCGCCGTCTTCGAGGCCGACCAGCGAGCGCAGCAGGACGCCGACCGTCGACTTCGCCAGGCCGCCGATGCCCTCGAGCTCGCTCTGGCCCGCGTCGGAGTCCAGGAACGTCAGCAGCGCGCGCAGGTCCGACAGGTCCAGGAGCGGCAGCGACTTGGAGTCGGCGTAGTGGAAGACGAGGGTGAGGCTCTGCTCCTGGGTCTCGTTGGCCTTGAGGATCTTGGCCATGAGCTGCGGCCCGAAGTCCGAGACCGTCGCGCGCACCGGGACGCCCGGCCCGAGGCCGCCCAGCGACAGGAACTCGGTCGGGAAGCCGGTCGGCGTGAACGGAAGGCCGAGGTCGGTCATCCGCTTCTCGGCGACCGCGCCCGCGTCGCCCGGGGACGGCCAGGCCGGAGACATCGCCCTTCACGTCGGCGACGAAGACCGGGACGCCCTGCGCGCTGCAGCTGCTCGGCGATGCCCTGCAGCGTCTTGGTCTTGCCCGTGCCGGTCGCCCCGGCGACGAGCCCGTGGCGGTTCATCATCGACAGCGGCACCTGGACCACCGCCTGCTGCTCGAGCTTGCCGTCGTGGACCCCTCGGCCGAGGTCGATCACCGGGCCGTCGGCCTTGTAGGCGGCCGCGATCGTCTCATTGAAGTCGCTCATGGACGGGGAGTATGGCCGCGCGCGACGTGGTCGAACCCGCGCAGGTCCCCGCCACGTTCGGCGTAGTACGCGCGGATCTCGCAGATCAGCCCGTCGCGCATGGCGATGAACTCGGCACCGCGGTCCAGCAGGCGCTCGCCGGTGCGCGGGTGATCGAAGGCCATGGTCCACTCGATCACGACCTCGTCGTCGGTTTCGACGAGGTGCTCGCACGTCCAGACCGCGCGCAGGTGCTCCACTGCCAGCGCCGCGTTCTCCGCGATCGCCCGGGCGCCGACGTGCGGGTCGCGACGCGTGTAGTAGTGCACCGCGTCGTCGGTGAAGTGGCGCGCGACGCGGCCGGCGTCGCCGGAGTTCAGGTCCTCGTAGTAGGCGCGCACGCGGTCGGCGGCCGAGGTCACGCGAGGCACCCCTCGAGCCAGCGCTCGCGGTCGCTCACCGCGCGCGCGTCGAGCGTGTGTCCCGCGCGGTACATCACCCGGACTGAGGGGACTGTCCCCACAGTCCGGCGGGCGAGCGCGTCGTAGGGCGGGAACTCGCGATCGTGCAGGCCGTTCTGGACGAGCAGTCGCGCCGTCGCCGAGCCGATCCAGCGCACGGGGTCGAACGCCGCCATCGCGCGCAGGTAGCGCGGGCCGCCGAAGCGTTGCAGCAGCGGCGCCAGGCGTGCCCCCGCGGAGGCGAGCACGCCGCAGCGGATCTGGTGGTCGACGCCGAGCAGAGCGGCGCTGGCGACGGCCCCGAGCGAGAAGCCCATGACGCCGAGCCGGCGCGAGTCGATCTCGGGCCGGCCGGCGAGCAGGTCGAGCGCGCGGCGCTCGTCCACGACGGTCTGGCGCATCGTGAGCGCGTCGGACGTGCGGCCGGTCAGGATGCGGCGGCCGTGCGGGCGCGCCCACGGAGCGTCGAGCAGCAGCGCGGCGATGTCGTGCGAGCGCAGGTGCTGTGCCTCGCCGAGGAACTGCGAGCGGTTGCCCAGGCGCCCGTGCTGGAAGACGACCGCCGCGAACGGCCCGCTGCCGCGCGGCTCGACGAGGTACGCGGGAACCCGCCCGCCGAGGACCGAGCGGAACGTGAGCCAGCGCGCCTCGCGCTCGCGCGCGCTCGGCCCCGAGCGCACCGCCGGCGGCGGTCCGAAGTCGTTCAGCTCGACGTGCAGCGGCGCGGCGCCCGGCGCCCGCGCCGGGTCGCCGCGCGGCGCCTCGCCGCATCCGATCAGGCTGACGGCGACCAGCGCGCTACAAGCCGTACGAACGGCCGATGACGTCGAGCATGATCTCGTCCGTACCGGCACCGATCCGATTCAAGCGCATGTCGCGCCAGACGCGCTCGACTCCGTACTCCTTCATGTAGCCCGCGCCGCCGTGGATCTGGATGCACTCGTCGGCGACCTCGACCGCGATGCGCGAGGCGTGCAGCTTCGCCATCGAGATCTCGCGCACGGGGTACTCGCCGTTCTGGTGGCGCCAAGCGGTCGTGTAGACCATCTGGCGCGCGCTCTCGATCTTCGTCGCCATCTCGGCGAACTTGTGGCGGATCACCTGGAACTTCCCGATCTGGCGGCCGAACGCGGTGCGCTCCTTGGCGTACTGCAGCGTGCGGTCGAAGCATGCCTGGGCGCCGGAGACGCAGCCGGCGGCGCCGATCAGGCGCTCGCCCTGGAGCTCCCACATGATGTGGTAGAAGCCCTTGCCGACCTGGCCGAGGACCGCAGTCGACGGCACGCGGACGTCCTGGAAGGCCAGCAGCGCCGTGTCGCTGGCGTGCATGCCGAGCTTCTCGAGCTTCTTCTCGCGGATGACGCCCGGGAGGTCCATCGGCACCAGGAAGAGCGTGAACCCGTCGTAGCCGGCGTCGGGATCGGTCTTCGTGACGAGCACGATCACGTCGGCGCGGTGGCCGTTGGTGATGTACGTCTTGGAGCCGTTGATCACGTAGTCGTCGCCGTCGCGCACCGCGCGCGTCTTGATCCCGGCGACGTCGGAGCCCGCGTCGGGCTCGGTGATCCCCAGGCAGAGGATCTTCTCGCCCTTGATCGCGGGCACGACCCACTCCTGCTTCTGCTCCTCGGTGCCGAACGCGAGGATCGGCGGCATCGCCATGTCGGTGTGCACCGCGATCCCCATCGCCAGGCCGCCGGACTGCGCGTGCACCATCTCCTCGCCGAGCACCAGCGAGGCGTAGTAGTCGCCGCCCTCGCCGCCGTACTCGACCGGCTTGTCGAGGCCGAGGAAGCCCTGCGCGGCCATCTTCGGGAAGACCTCGTCGGGGAAGGTCGTCTCCTCCCACTCGGCGGCGTGGGGGGCGAACTCCCGCGTCACGAACCCGCGGATCGACTCCCGCAACTGCTCGTGCTCGTCGGTGAAGATGAAGTGCTTGCGGCGGGCCCCGAAGTCAGGCTTCAGGACGTCGCTCGCCGAGGTGTCGGTGGCCATGCCGACGAAAGTAGCAAGTAGGACTTCCTACTTTCAACTTGGCACCGAGCGGCGACGCCACTCCGGGGACCGTCCCCGGAGTGGCGTGCCACGTACTCGCTACACCCCCAGTTGGCTCAGGGCGTGCTGGAGGAGATCGCGGCGCGTGGTGTCGCCGTTCACGCCCTCCAGGCCGAAGCCCCAGTACACCGAGTGGTCGGTGGCCACGCCGGGGCCGTCCTTGAACCCGACCGAGGTGGTCTGGGTCCAGTTGTTGGCGTTGCCCGGGCTGCCCGCGGGCGGCCCGCTGACCGTGAACGGCGAGATGTCGCCGTCGGTCTCGAACCCGGTGTGGGCCGCCTGCGAGCCATCGACGGTGACCGTCGCGTCGTCCACGAACACGCCCAGGCCGCGCACGGCGGGATCCTGGATGTACGTGATCGACACCTCGACGTTCTTGTTGGCGAACGACGAGAGGTCGACGTTCCAGTCCTGGAAGCCGCCCGAGTTGCCCGTCGCGGCGTTCCAGTGGCCCGCCGGGTACCGACGTTGCCGTCAGGCGTGCACTCGAACCCGCCACCCGACTTCGCGCTGCGCGTCAGGTAGTGGTTCAGGAACGGATGCAGCTGCAGCCAGAACGGGTCGTTGTCACCGCAGCCGGCGCCGACGTCCTGCGTCGTGATGCCCGGCACCGGCAGCGTCGTCCAGTCGTCCTGGCCCACGGTGTGCGCCTCGACGAACACGAAGTCGAAGCCGCGGCTCCGTGTCGTAGGACAGCTTGAACGACAGCGACCCGGCCGAGTGGCCCGTCAGGTCCACGGTCGTCGACAGCCGCTTGTACGACTGGTCGGCGACCTGCGAGTACATGTAGCGGCTGCCCTCCGGCGGGTCGTACGCCGGCGGGCCGGCCTTGACGATGGCCGGGTCCGACGAGAACTGCGGGTAGTCGGACTTCGGCAGGACGCTCGACGTCGTCAGGAACCGCTGCAGCTGCACCTGGTTCTCCGCCGAATCCGTGCCGTTCAGCGCCGAACGACGTGTCACCGAACGGCGCCACCTCGTGCAGCGCGGGCCTCCGCCGGGTCCCCGCCGTCACCGTTCTGGTACGCCCCCAGCCAGTACTGCTGGAAGTCGTTCGAGACGATGATGCACGGGAAGGCCTGGCCCGAGGCGTATCGGACTGCCCGTTGCCGGTCGTCTGGTTGGACTTGCAGAACGTCGAGTCGTCGCCGAGCGGGTTGTAGAGGAACTGGTCCCAGCCGCCCTGCAGGGCCGCCTGGCCGGCGACCAGCAACTTGCCGCCCTCGTTCATGTAGTCGCGGGCGCTGATGATCTCGTCATCGAGCCGCTTGCGGGTGCCCGTGCCGCCGGGCTGGTCGCCGTTGCGCACGTAGAGGTCGTCGCCGGTCTCCCAGACGACGGCCTTGTAGTGCGACAGCACGCCCAGCTGCGACGGAGCCGCCCGGTCGGCGGTCGCCGTGTTGCCGTCGGGGTTGTCGACGTCGTAGACGTCGTACGAGATGCCGGCGGCCTCGAGCGCCGCGGTGTACGCGCCCGAGTAGTACGGATGGTCGCTCTTGGGCGAGAACCCACTGTTGCCGAGATAGTCCTCGGCCACCATCAGCAGCACGTCCGCGCCGGTGTCGGACGCCTGGTGGTAGGTGAACGGCGTCGACGACTTGCCGCCGCCGGTGAACCACACCGTGACGTCCTGGCCGCTCGGCACGCCCGTGATCTGGGCCCGCATGCGGTGGTAGTAGACGCCCGGGTCGCCGTAACGGCTGCCGCCGTCGAGCAATACGTGGGGG
>CAWCEB010000170.1:0-8166 GCA_963794105.1 uncultured Actinomycetes bacterium
TCGACGCGGACGGTTCGACGTTGGGCACGATCGGCATCCGGGGGAACGCGATCTCGCGGAACATCACGTTCGCCGTGCCGAAGGCCGCGCTCGGCACGCCGGCCGCCGGCTGGGGCTTCACGGTCGTGCTCACCGGTCAGGACGGCTTCAGCTCCGATCAGGCGCGCGGCTTCCGCCGACGCCGCAGGGCTTCCAGTTCGGCGTCTGCGCGACCGCCAGCAGCAATCCGCACTGCACGTCGATCCGGGGCAGGTGCCAAAGGCCGTGGACGTGCTGACGCCGACCGGCGTCGCGCAGAGCGACGAGCTCGACTACACGATCCACAACCCGGTGACGATCGCCCCGGTGGTGGTGCCGTAGCGGCCGCCTTCCGCGGGCTTCCCGCCCGAGGCGCTCGAGTTCCTGCGCGAGCTCGAGGCCAACAACGACCGCGACTGGTTCAAGGCCAATCGCGCCCGCTACGACGAGCACCTCGTCGCGCCGACGCGGGCGCTGGCCGAGGACCTCGCCGACCTCGGGCGTCCGCACATGTTCCGGCCCTGGAACGACACGCGCTTCCATGCCCGGCCGCCGGTCAAGGAGCACGTCGGCCTGGCGGTCGGCTACGAGGGCGCGGGCGGCTACTACGTCGAGCTGTCGCTCGACGGCCTGCTCGTCGCTGGGGGCCTCTACCGCCCGGCGCCGGATCAGCTCGACCGCATCCGTCGTGCGATCGACGCGGGGCGCACGGCGGCGCCGCTGACGCGGGCGATCGGGCGCGCGCGGAAGGCGGGGCTGGCGCTCGGCGAGCCCGAGCTCGTGCGCGCCCCGCGCGGGTACCCGGCCGACCATCCGCGGCTGGACCTGCTGCGCTGCAAGAGCCTGACCGTGACCCGCCGCCACGCGCTCGGAGCGTGGCTGCACCGCCCCAAGGCCGGGCGCACGATCCGCGAGGAGCTCGACGCCGCGTCGGCGCTCGTGCGCTGGGTGCGCGAGCACGCCGGGCCGACGGAGCACGGCTTCGGGCGCTCGGGCTAGGAGCCGACCGCGGCCGGCGCGGCGGGCTGGACGACGCCGATCATCGCATCGCGCGTGACGAGCGCGGCCAGCTCGTCCTCGGTCAGGTCCTCGGTGCCCTCGGGGCGGCGCGGGATGACGAGGTAGCGCATGTCCGCGGTCGAGTCGAGCACGCGCAGCTCGACGTCGTCGTCCAGCGTCGTGCCGAACTCGGCCAGCACGCCGCGCGGATCGCTGACCGCGCGCGAGCGGTACGGCAGGCTCTTGTACCAGTCGGGCGGCGGGCCGAGCAGGCCCCGCGGGTAGCAGGAGCACAGCGTGCAGACGACCATGTGGTGCACGCGGTCCGAGTTCTCGACGGCGACGAGGACCGGCGCCGGCCCGGGGTCGATGCCGAGCTCGCCGGCGGCCGCCCGCCCGTCGGCGAGCAGGCGCTCCTTGTACTCGGGGTCGGCCCACGCACGCGCGACGACCCGCGCGCCGTCGGCCGGGCTGCGCGACACGAGCCGGTCGATCCCCTCGCGCACGTCCTCGTGGGCGATGACGCCCTTCTCGACCAGCAGCGCCTCGAGCGCGCGGACGCGCGCGGCGGCCGGCGGCTCGTCGCCGCCGGCGATCGGCGGGTGGTCGCCTCCGTGGTCGTGGTGGTCGCTCACTGCGCCTCCTGGAGCCAGTGCTCGAAGACGTCGACCATGAGCCGGTCGTCGGCGTGGCCGCGGTAGTCGGGCCACACGTCGCGCTGGGTGAAGGCCACGAGGTACAGCCGCTGCTTGGGGAGCCCGTCGCTGTCGTACGCGCGCGTCTCGGGGTTGCGGAAGGCGGCGTGGACCCGCTCGACGGTGCCGGTCTTGCCTTTGAGGTACGCCGGGGTGCGGTGATGGCCCTCGTGCTCGCGGGCGTCGACCCGCACGCGCTGGCCCGCCCGGTAGCTCATGGGGCGAGCCGCGCGTCGAGCTCGCCCGGGGCGACGACGCCCTCCTCGGCCAGCCGCGTCTCGATCGAGAACAGCCAGCGCTCGTAGTAGACGCGCGCTCGTAGTCCTCGGGCGGCATGCTCTCGATGCCGCGGCGCAGCTGGTCGACGTTCATGAGGCCGCGGCTGCTCAGCGCACTCATGAGGGCGTCGGTGCGCAGCTCCCAGTCGGCGAGCTCGTGCTCGCTGCGATCGATGGCCGCGTCGGTCGGCCATCCGCCGCGGTCGTGGACGGGGCGCTGCACGAGGCGATCGTAACGCGGGGGCCTAGTCGTCCGCGAGCACCGCGGCACCCGCGACCTTGCCCGGGTTGAAGATGTCGTCGGGGTCGAGCGCGCGCTTGATCGCGCGCATGAGGCGTACGCCGGCGGCCCCGTGCTCGAGCTCGAGATAGGTGGCCTTGCCGTAGCCGACGCCGTGCTCGCCGGTGCAGGTGCCGCCGGCCTCCAGGGCGCCGCGGACGACGCGGTCGTGGAACTCCATGCCGCGCGCGACGTCGGCGGGGTCGTCGCGGTCGATGAGCAGCGTCACGTGGAAGTTGCCGTCGCCGACGTGACCCAGGATCGACCCGGTCAGGCCGTGCTCGTCGAGGTCGGCCCGCGTGCGGATGATGGTGTCCGCCAGCGCGGAGACGGGGACGGCCACATCGGTCGTCAGCGCGCTCGTGCCGGGGCGCAGCGCTCGCGTGGCGTCGTAGGCCCGGTGGCGCGCGTCCCACATCCGCCGGCGCTGGGCCTCGTCGGTGGCCCACGCGAACCCGGTGCCGCCGTGCTCGGCGGTGATCTGCTCGGTCTCCGTGGCCTGTGCGGCCACCTCGTCGGGGGTGCCGTGGAACTCGAGGAAGAGCGTCGGGGCGACGGCGTGGTCGAGGTCGTTGTGGCGGTTGATGGCCTCGATCAACATCTCGTCGAGCAGCTCGATGCGCGCGACGGGGATCGCGTTCTGCGAGACCGACAGGACGCAGTCCACCGCGTCGCGCAGAGTCGGGAAGGCACACACCGCAGCGGACATCGCCTCGGGCGTGGGCTGCACGCGCAGCGTGGCCTCGCAGACCAGCCCGAGCGTGCCCTCCGAGCCGATGAAGAGGCGCGTGAGGTCGTATCCGGCGGAGGACTTGCGCGCGCGCGAGCGCGTGCGCACGACCTGCCCGTCGGCCGTCACCACGGTCAGCGACAGGACGTTCTCGCGCATCGCCCCGTAGCGCACCGTCGTGGTGCCCGAGGCGCCGGTGGCGACCATGCCGCCGAGCGTGGCGTCGGCACCGGGGTCGACCGGGAAGAAGACGCCCTCGGCGCGCAGCACCTGGTCGAGCTGCTTGCGCCTGACCCCGGCCTGGACGGTGACGTCGAGGTCGTCGACCGACAGACGCAGGATCCGCGTCATCTCGCTCATGTCGATGCTGACGCCGCCCTGCAGGGCCGACACATGACCCTCGAGCGAGGTGCCCGCGCCGAAGGGCACGATGGGCGCGCGGTGGCGCGCGCAGACCCCGACGATGGCCGCGGCCTCCTCGGTGCTCGTCGGGTAGACGACGGCATCGGGCGCGGCGGCGGGGTGAAACGACTCGTCGACGCCGTGCTGGTCGCGCACATCGCGCCCGATCAGGACGCGCTCGGCGCCGAGCAGCGCGCGCAGGTCGTCGAGGAGCTCCTCGGTGGCGGCGTCGGAGAGGCGCCGGCGTTGCTCTGTGGTTGCCGCGGTCACGGGCCGTCCGCAGGGACGTTACCCGCCCGCGTCCGGTCTGCCGCGCGCCGAGGCGCGGCGGCCGCGGGTGGTCGTTTGCGCTCGTGGCCGTTAGCGTCAGCCCACCGACCGCTTGGAGGGAACCGTGACGCTCAGACTCGGCACGTTGTCGCGAGCAGGCCTCGTCGCCGCGCTCGGCGCGGTCATCGTGCTGCCATCGGGCGCCGGCGCACAGAGCACGCCGCGCTGCCACGCCGGCGACCTCGCCGGCGCGATCATCGACACCCAGGGAGGCGCGGGCTCCCGCGACGCCAGGCTCATCCTGGTCAACCGGTCCACGCACACGTGCCACACGAAGGGCTTCATCGGCGGTCAGCTCATCGGGACCAGCGACCAGCCCCTGACCACGCATGTGCAGCGCAGCGGCGCGACGCCGCACACGGTCGTCATCAAGCCCGGTGCGGCGGGCGCGGTCGCCCTGCACTGGAACGTCATCCCGAGCGCCGGCACGCCGTGCCGTCTGGCGCGATGGCTGCGGGTGACGCCGCCCGATGACACCGCGAGCCTGCGCGTCTACTTCCGCGACACGGCGTGCCGCGGGCAGATCGGCGTCGGTCCTGTCACCGACCCGAGGACCGTCTAGGCACCCGCTGCACCAATAGAAAAGCCGCGCCTGAGCGGGGCTTTTCCGTTGGCGTGGCAACACTGGCGTGGGCCAGCGGTCGCGAATGTCCTATGAGCGCCTACCGATAGCTTCCCCCCGATCGCGTGACGATCGAGTGGAGGCAGAGATGAGGGTCTACATCTGGTGCGACGGCGCTGCCATGCCGAACGGCGGTCCCGCCGGGGCAGGGTACGTCGTCGTGGGCGGCGTGCACTTGCTCGGCTCGGAAGCGCTCGGCGACGCGACGAACAACGTTGCCGAGTACATGGCGGTTCGGAACGCGCTGCGGGCCGCGGCCGACGCGGGCGCGACGTCGGCTCACGTGCGGATGGACTCGCCGGTGGTCTTCGGCCACCTCTCTGGGGCATCGCGTGCGCGGGCCGAGCACCTGATCCAGCTCAAGGAGGAGGTCGAGGCGCAGGTGGCCCGGTATCCAGGGCGGGTCACGTTCGCTCGGATTCCCAGGGAGCGGAACGGAGTTGCCGACGAGCTCGCGAAGGACGGCGCGCGGGCCTCGAAGGCGCTAAGCGCCGATCGGCGGCGATAGGTTCCGCGTCAAGTGCACGAACGTCGGACCGGCCTGGTGCACGCACGCCGCTGGCTGAGCTTGCCGATACACGCGCGCCTCTTTCGCTGCGAGGCACAAGCCACACCGACGGGCGAAGCGACGTCCACGACGGAGGCATGGTTGGATCCACGTTGCCGTCATTGCCCCCGGAGGTCCGTGTCGTGGCGGCGAACGGCGCGCACTCTGCGGCGGCGTGCCACCCACGACAGCGTCTCATCATCGACACCCTGAACCGACGCGCGTAATGCGGTGGAGTTCCAGATCCGGTGCGTCGTATCGACACAAGAACCCGCCACGAATTGGAAGCCGATTTAGCGGGGCGCGAGTGTGACCCGGAAGAGCGCAGTCCGTGTCAGGCCGGTGGCGTCGGTCGCCGCCAGCGTCACAGACCGCGACCGCCGACCATGCGGTCCCCTCCGCGGACGCAGCCACGACGAGAGCAACTGGCGTCGACCCGGTGCCAGACCGTAACGCAGAGGCGCAGTGAGCAGTCGGTGGCGCAGCGTTCCGCGGCAAGGCAGCGGCCGGGCCACAGGGCAACTGATCGAGAAGCGCACGCGGCCATCGCGCCGGACCGTGGCTCGTGTGGCCACGGCCACGGCGGCGCCGAACACGGCGACGCTGTGGGAGGCGTTGCTCGCGACGTAGAGATTGCGCCCATCGCCGGAAGTCGCAATGGCGCTCGCCCCCGGTAGGCCACGCGCGCTGACGCAGGACCGATACGTCGGGTCCTGCTCGGCGCACGCCACCCATTGCAGTTGGCCCGTCGTCGGATCGCGCCGGAACGCGTCGAGGTAATCATCGCCGGCTGCGAACAGGGCCCGGCCATCGGCGGCCAGCGCGAGTTGGGCGGGGTCCAACGCGCGCACAGGAGTGCAACTCGTGGTCCCGTTGTCCTCGGGACTGGATTCGTCGTCGCCGTAGTAGTAATCGCTCTCGTCGGTGGTGTCGCCGCGCTGCGGTGGCTGAAAGACAGAGCACCCAGTGACCGCGAAGGAGCCGTCGGACTGCCGGCGGAATGAGGTCGAGCGCGGCGTCGCCGGTCGCGCCGATGTACAGATCGCGCCCGTCGGCGCTCAAGACGGCCGATGCGGCGCCACCGAGCGATGAGACCTCCGTGCACTGACCACCGGCGGCGACAGGGTCGCCGAAACAGGCGTGCTCTTTCAATGTACCGTCGCCGCCGACGTCGAACTCATCGACGGCACCGACCTTCGGGGCGACCGCGAGCAGCTTCGGCCGTCCGGAGTCATCGTGAGATCCGCGACGCCGCGCAGGCCCGCTGCGTTCTCGCAGAGCCCGTCGCTACCGGTATCGCTGACACACGAAACGCGGGTCACCTGGCCGTTGGCGGGGTCACGCTGGTACGCGCTCAGCGAGCCGGACCTGGCGGCGGCCACGAACACCCAGCGGCCGTCGGGGCTGACGACCACGCCGTCGGCGCCCCCGAGCAACGGCGCGGTTGTACAGCGCTCACCGGGCAACGCGTAGCTCTTCAGACATCCGCGCTGGGTCAACGCGCCGGACGTCGGGTCGCGCTCGAACCACGTCAGAGAGCTGGAAGTGCGCGACGTGGCGTAGACCCAGCGGCCGTCCGGGGTAACCGCCAGCGCGTCGGGGCTGCTGATGCCGTCGACGTCGCTGCAGACGCCGTCGCTGCCCAGCCGACCGTCACCTCCATCGTTGCTCGCGCACGAGGCGAAGCTCAGGGCGCCGGTGGAGGATGCTCTGCTCAAGGTCACCAGGGCGTTGATCCCGTCACCACCGCCAGCCGCGACGAAAGCTGGCGCTGGTCAGGGGCCACGAGTAGCGCCTGCGGATTGCCAAGTCCGCTCGCGGTGTCGCACCCCGCCAGTGGGTCACCCCCGAAGTCGAAAGCCAGCGCACCCAAAGCCCTGACGCATCCATCGGACCCGCTGAGCTGCGCGAAACTGAGATCTGAGGTGTCCTGGGCGAACGCCGGTGGTGACCGACAACAGGCACGCGACGGTGACCCCAGCGGCCATCGCCACCACCGTTGACGCACAGCGCCCGCAACGGCCTTGCAGGCCGCGACGTGTTCGCTGACCTCGCGCGGCGGAGATGACGAAGCCGCTGGAACCGTTCGCCCGGCTCGGCATGCGGTGTCTCCTTGAGGATGACTACCTAAGAATGCCGGACCCACCGCGACCGTAGCCGCTTCGGCTGAGCGCAGTCAAGACTTCATCGCGGTGGCTAGGCCACACGGTTTCGGCCTCAGCCGAGCAGCGGGCGCGCTCGCAAACTCGGCCGGCCGAGCCTCCCTCGCGGGACACGGCGACCCCCTGGTCGATGGTCGCCCAGCCAAGGCGGCAAGAACATCGGCGACTTCGACCGCTGCGACCACATGATCAGCGGCTGGTGCACGCTCAAAGGACCGTTCGCACGGCCCTCGGAGCCGCGACCTGACAGATAGCGGAGGAGCCCGCCCAAAGGCAGGCTCTCCTACTCGTTGCCCCCTACGACCCGCCGTTGGCCGAGGGCAGCGCGGGAGCTGCCGGAAGCTGCTGGGGCTCGCTCTTGAACGTGTAGATGTTCGACTTCGCTCCGCCGCACGAGGGCGTCGCCTTGACCGTGGCGTAGTACTTGCCAGGCTTGATGGCGATCGGAGCTGCAACGGTCCAGTTGAAACCCGTCCCGTGCAGGTCGCGGTAGGACTTGTCGCTGCCAATCTTCCTGCCAGCGCCGGTGTAGACGGTCACGGTGCGCTTGAAGGCGCACGCCTTCTTCGAGGACTTGATCGTGCCGTCCCAGAACGACTGACCGTTGCCCAGGAAGGCACTGGTCATCGTGAGGGTGGTCTTGGTCCCGGCAGCCATCGCGGCCGGAACACACGCCAGAGCCGCTAGAGCAGCGACGATGGCGAGGATGATGAGCTTCCGCATTTGGATACCCCTCCTTGGGTTTGAGAGAGTCGTAGTCATTCGACTTTCCTGCCGGATGGCAGGCGCAGAGGCCGTTTCGATATGGCGCCCGCGTCAACCATCCGGCAACGCTTTCGAGCGCTTGCGCTCCGGGCCGCCTGCCGAGGGCCCGGGCAGCGGTCAGGATGATGCGACGGATCTTCAGTTGGCGTGGTCTCCTCGGGTCGTGACGCGTCTCATGGGCCGAGCCAGCGAGGCGGTCTTCCGCAGCCGCCGGTCCCACAACAACGAGGCCGCCCACCGGCGTCTTCCTTGTCCTCATGGGCCGCCGAGAACGACCCGCGGCTCGATCGGGCCGCCGCGCGATGGGTCGGGAGGCTGCTCAGCGAGACGCCGATCGG
>CAWCEB010000171.1:0-4742 GCA_963794105.1 uncultured Actinomycetes bacterium
GGTCAGGCCGTCCGCGGTCGCGGTGATCGCGATCCGGTAGCGGCCCAGCGCGAGGCCCTTCGCCTTCACGACCAGCGTGTTGGCGCCCGCCTTCCCCTGCGCCGTCAGCGTGCGCTTGCGGACCACGCGGGTGCACTTCTTCGCGCGCCTGAGCTTCCTGGTCGGCTTCACGCAGCGGCCCTTGGACTTGCGTCCGGCGACGAGCTGCGCGACCAGCGCTCGGATGCTCGCAGCACGGTCGAGCGTGACCGTGAGCTTGAGCGACCTGCCGTTGCGCAGGACCTTGCTGCTCAGCGACGCGCTGCCGATGGCCGGAGCGAGCGGTGTGCCGCCGGTGCCGCCCGTACCGCCCGTACCGCCCGTACCGCCCGTACCGCCCGTGCCACCGGTCCCGCCCGTGCCACCGCCCGGCGCCTGGAACACGCTGATTCCATAGACGGCGCCGACGAGCAGGGACGTGTTGTCGGCACTCAGCTCGACGCTGCGGATGTCGTCGAGCCCGGCGAGCTCGTTGGCCTGGCCGCAACCGTGGACGAAGTCGTTGATTGACCTCACGCAGCCCACCGGCGTCAGCGCACCGGTCGTGCCGTCGCGGGCGAACGCGGTGACCGCGCTCTGCTCGTGACCTGCGACGAACACCTGCGTGTTCGTCGCCGTCACCGACTGTGCGGCACCGATCTCGTGCACCTGCCGCCCGTCCCCGCAGCCCGATGTGCGCGTCGGGTCGGTCCAGCATTCATGACCGGTCAGCGAGTTGTCGCCCGCACGCTCGAAGTGGTGCAGCTGGGCCTCGAGCGTGGCCGCGGTCGCGACATAGACCGAGTGCCCGTCGGGCGAGATCGCGATCCCGAGCGGCTCCGAGTACGACGTGACATCACTCGTGCACGGCGGCGGGCCCATGCAGCCGCCGTAGGTGAGCCCGCCGCCGGAGCGGTTGAACCACGCGATCGTGCCGTCGAGCGATGGTGCCCCGACGACGTAGACGCCGGTGCCGTCGGGCGTGACGGCGACGCGCCGCGCGGTCCCGATGCCGGGCGCCGCGGCGTTCGCTCCACACGTCCCGTTCACCTTGAAACACCCGGCGTCCGTGAGGTGTCCGCCGGCGACGCGGTTGAACGCCTGCAGGTAGCCGCTGCCGCCTGCGATGTCACGCGAGGCGACGTACACGTTCGCGCCGTCGGGGCTGATGGCGACGCCGTACGCCGTGGAGATGCCGGCGACGGACGTGCACTGCACGTCGCCGCTGACGTTGAAGCACTCGTGATACGCCAGCGCTCCCGTCGACGCGTCGCGGTCGAACACCTCGAGCCGGCCGTCCGTCGCCTGGTACACGTTCCCGCCATCCGGGCTGACGACGATCTCGGTCGCCTCGCCCGCCACGGTGCTCGTCACGGTGCAGCCGCTCGTCGCGATGCACCCGGTCGGGGTGATCGCGCCAGTCGCGGCGTCACGGGTCGACCACGCGATCCCTCCGCCTCCGATGCTCGAGTACACGGTCTTGCCATCAGGGCTGACCGCAAGCCGCAGCGGGCTCTTGAGCATGACGCTGCCACGCCCCGCTCCGCAGTTGTTCTGATCACTCCAGCAGCCGATCGAGACGAACGGATCCAGCGGACCGGCGCTCGCGTCGGGCGCGAAGGCCGCGCCGATGAACAGGACGAAGGTGAGAACCGTTCTGCGCATTGCGCGACGCTACAGCCGCGGTAACGCGAAAGACAGCGGGGTGCGGGCACACGACTGACGTCTGTTCCACCTGGTGGAACCGTTGTCACCCTCGCGCGCCAAGAGGGGCGAGACGCACGCGTGTAGAGAAGGCTCCGGTAACCGGGAGGTTCTCTACAGACGTGGGCATTGCCTCGAGAACCCGGGGGCCTGTCCCCTCACTCTCACGAGTTGCCGGAGCGCTCAGTTCGGGTGTCGGCGGTGTACGCGCGCCGGCGTTTCGACTCAACTCGCGGGCGGCCCACCCTTCTCCCTCAGTGACAGCAACCCACGCGCAGCGCCACCGCAGGCGAACGCGCTGCGCACCACCTTTCCCCGCTCCGCCCGCAACGCAACAGCCACCCGCAGGCGGAACAACGTGCTTGGGACTTACGGCTAGCGCACGACGGAGAAGCCGACCGGCCGCGCGGTGGCGCTGTTGCCCACAACGTCCGTCCCGCGGATGGTGGCGCGATAGCGGCCGAGAGCGAGCTTGCGCTTCGCGATGCGCCCGCTGAACGCGGTGCTGACCGGGCCGGCCCCTTGGTCGCGCCGGGTGAGGGTGCCGGTGCGCACGTAGCGGATGCAGCGCCGGTGCGTGCGGTTGGCCCGCGTCGGGGTGCGGCAGCTCTTGCCCACGCGGCGGCCGGGGCGGGCACGCTCGATCGTGATGGTCACCGTGGCGCGCTTGGACAGCGCGTAGCGGAACGTCGTGCCGGCCGGAGCCCGCCTGCGAGCGCTCACCGGAGTCGCGCGGCTGCCGACCCGGAATCGGCGATTCGTGAGCGAGACGCCGGTGATCGACAGCTGGGTGCGATCGACGACGAGCGTCGTGAATGACTGATCGCCGCCGGCGACCGTCCCGAAGGCGTTCGTCGCCGCGAGCCGGTAGTGCACCGTGGTGCCCGGGGCGAGGCCCCCCAGGTCCTGCGACACGGGCTGCGACGTCATCCCGTTCCCGGCGCTGGCGTCGGGAACGGGAACCCGGTCGCCGTAGGCAGACGTCGGCCCCCACTCGAAGACGTAGGTCGTCGCAAGGCCGAGCGGGTTGACCGAGCCCCGCAGCGTCGCGCCGGACTCTCCGACGCCGGTCGCCGCCTCGGTCACGACAAGCGGATGGCGGTCCTCGAACGCGCCGATGTCCGTTGCGGCGCCCAGGATGCGCGGGTTGCCGTCGGGATCCGAGGTTCCGTTGGCGACGTCGTTCACGCCGGCGTCGACCGTCGGCGAGCCGGCCAGCTGATGGAGGTCACCCCCGGCCTGGTTGACGAGCTGTGCTGCCGCGGTCTGGTTGTGGTCGGAGCCGGGTGCACTCGTCGAGCAGCCGAAGCAGTTGGCGATGTTGTCGAAGTTCGAGTAGTCGATCGCGAGATTGCCGAAGCAGGCGCCGGTTGCACTCGGGCCGCAACCCGCGGCCGAGGCGGTGGTTCTGACGTCCGCGGCCCCGGGGCCCCCGGCGAGGATCGAGTTGATCACGGTGGACGTCGCGTTCGCGCTGCAGGTTCCGGGCTCGCAGTTGCCCGTCTGCACCAGGGCGATCGAGCCGGCGGCCGGAGCGACGGCCGTCACGTTGCGCAGCGTCAGGTTGAGCTCTGACACGATCGCGCTGCTGTTCGCGGCGGGGCTCGGAGCGAACGCGGTGCTGTTGCGAATGATCGCGGCGCTGTCGATCGGCGGCCTCGCCACGCCGAAGATCGCCAGGTCCGCCGTCCCGGTGCCCCCGATCGCCTCCACGTCATCGACGACCAGCGGGTCTGCCGGCGTCCCGCCCACGAAGAACAGGGCGCTGCCGGCGCCGCGATTCTCGATGGCGAGATGACGGATCGTCTTCCCATCGCCCGCACACGACGTGCTGGGGTTGCACGTCGAGAACGTCGTGCCGCCGTTGGAGAAGATCCGCGGCCGTGGCTGGCCGTCCTGCCCGTGCACGTTCACCGACAGCGCGGAGGACCGGATGTACACACCCATCGTCCCGACGTCGTGCTCGCCGGGCGTGACGATCACCTCGTCACCGGTCACGACCACGTTCTCGAGCACCTCGGTCAGCGAGCAGTTGGCGCCGGGGCTCTGGCACATCGCGTCGCCCGTGGTGCCTCCCGGAACCGCATACCGGGTCGTGGCGCGTGCCTGACCCGCTACGCCGAGGACGACGAGGAGCACGAGCAGCGAGGTGAGTCGGGTGGTCATTCGGGCGCGAGCATACGCCGGGCCACCGCCGGGGGGCGAAAACCGGTTCTGGGCCGGATATACCGCGATATGCGCGGAGAATCCGGCCCAGAACGGGTGGAGCGAGCGGTGGTGGCGCTGGCCGAGCGGCAGAGCGGAGTCGTTGGCCGCCGGCAGCTACGGCGACTCGGTCTCAGTGACGATCAGATCGACCGACGCATCGAGGCCGGCTGGCTCATCCCAATCCTCCAAGGCGTCTACGCGGTAGGGCATCGGCCACGCCTGCTGCGCGGATGGCACTGCGCCGCGCTGCTCGCCGCCGGGCCGCGGAGCGCGTTGGGTCACCGGTCCGCCGGCGCGCACTGGGGGATGACGAAGCCGCCCGGCCGGCCGCACGTGATCGCCCCGCGGTCGGCGGACGGGATCAGAGGCATCGTGGTGCACCGGCCGCGGGCGCTGGAAGAAGGCGACGTCGTCGAGGACCAGGCGCTGCGCGTCGCGAGCCCCGCCAGAGTGCTGCTCGACCTCGCGGGCGAAGGCGCGTCGAGACGTCAGCTCGAGCGCGCGCTCGACCAGGCCGAGATCAACGAGCTGCACCTGCCGATCGACGCCCTCCTTCCTCGATGCAGGCGCCGCCGCGGCGCGGCGAAGTTGAGAGCCGTCCTCGAATGGCACCAGGCAGGCTCGACCATCACCGAGAGCGAGGCAGAAGAGGCGTTCCTGGCGATCACGAGGCGCGCAGCCCTCCCGGACCCGGTTGCTCAATGCCACGTCCTGGGCAGGCGCCGGGACTTCGTGTGGCCCGAGCGACGGGTTGTCGTGGAGATCGACGGCCGCTCCTTCCACGACACGACCCGCGCGTTCGAGGACGACCG
>CAWCEB010000172.1:0-58277 GCA_963794105.1 uncultured Actinomycetes bacterium
CGTCTACACGACGGCCTTCAGCGTCTCCGTGCCGCTCGGCGGGCTGACCATGGGTGCCGTGGCGTCGGCGGCCGGGCGTCCCGTTCGCGATCGCGCTCGGCGGCGCGTTGTCACTGCTGATCGGCGTCGCCGCCCTGGCGTGGGGGCGCCGGCACTCCCTGGAGATCGTGCCGGGCGGTTCGGTGGGCGCGCCGACCGGCGGGACCATGCCGGGCGCGGCCCGCACCCGCTGAGCCGGTCGGGGGCCAGACGGGGCCGGGCGCTATCGCCGAGCATGACCTTTACGTAAACGTCAAGGTTCTGCTATGATCTGGGGGAGATGTCCCCAGACCCCGGCACCCCCCGTTCCGGCCCCCGCGCCCGCCCGCCTGCTTCGCATCAACGAGGTCGCGGCCGAGATCGGCCTGACGACCCGGACGATCCGGTACTACGAAGAAGTCGGACTCCTCGCACCTGCCGCCCGGTCCGATGGCGACTACCGGCTGTACGACGCGTCCGACCTGGACCGCCTGCGGTTCATCCGCGACCTGCGCGACGACGCCGGCTTCTCGCTGGCGCAGATCCGCCAGCTCCTCGAGGACGAAGCCGCGCGGGAGCGGAACCGCGCGCGGCTGCGCGCCACGACCGACCCGGTCGAGCGCCGCCAATACCTCCACGAGGCGGAGGAGCGGATCCTGCGCCAGGTCGCATTGCTCGATGCCAAGGCGGCACGGCTGGCGATCATGATCGACGAGGCGCAGGCCCGGCTGGCCCGCGTCCGCGGCCACCTGGCCGACCTGGAGGACGTCCCCGGCGAGACGGCGCCGAGACGCCCCGATGAACGGCACCGGGACGAACGCCGGCCTCCACGCCATCGCCGGCGAGACGCGCGATCGCGATCGCTGGATCGTGCTCGGGGTCACCAGCGCGTTCGACGAGGCGACGGTCACGTCGCAGGTCGCCGCATGACCTCGATGCAGCGCGGCATGACCGCGTTCCATCACCGCAACTACCGGCTGTTCTTCGGCGGCCAGGCGATCTCCCTGATCGGCACCTGGATGCAGTCGGTCGCGCAGGCCTGGCTGGTGCTGATCCTGACCCACGACCCGTTGTGGCTGGGCGTCGTCGCGGCCGCCCAGTTCATCCCGGTCCTCGTGTTCGGCCTGTTCGCCGGCGTCCTGGCCGACAACCTGCCCAAGCGTCAGACCCTGATCGCGACGCAGGCGATCAAGATGTGCCTGTCGATCACGTCTGGCCGTCATCGCGATCACCGGGTTCGCGTCGATCCCGTTCCTCATCGTGCTGGCCCTGTGCATCGGGACGGTGAACGCCGTCGACATGCCGGTCCGCCAGTCGTTCGCGGTCGAGATGGTCGGGCGCGAGGACATCGGCAACGCGGTCGCGCTCAACTCGGCCATGTTCAACAGCGCCCGGGTCATCGGCCCGGCCGTCGCCGGTCTGGTCATCGGGGCGGTCGGCGTCGCCGCGGCCTTCGTGATCGACGCCGTCAGCTTCCTGGCCGTGATCGCCGCACTGCTCGCGATGCGCGAGTCCGAGCTCCACCCGGCGGCCCGGATCGAGCGACCCGAATCGTTCGGTGCGGTCATGACCCAGCTGCGCGAGGGTCTCGGGTACGTCCGGACGACCCCGGTGGTCCTCATCGCCGTCCTGGTGGTCGGCCTGGTCGGGACGTTCGGGCTCAACTTCACGGTCATCATCCCGCCGTACGCCGAGGGCGTGCTCGACAGCGACGCCGCCGGGTACGGCTTCCTGATGGCGGCATCCGGCGTCGGCTCGCTGCTGGCGGCGCTGTGGCTGGCGTTCGGCAACGGGACCCGGATCCGCCGGATCGGCTACGGCGCGCTCATCCTGGGCATCGGCGAGATCGCGCTGGGCGCGTCGCGGTCCTTCCCGACCTCGTTGCTGCTGATGGTCGCCGTCGGGTTCGGCGGGATCCTCATGGCCACGACCGCCAACACGACGATGCAGCTGGCCGTGCCCGGACGGGCTGCGTGGCCGGGTCATGAGCGTCTACACGACGGTCTTCGCGGGATCGACCCCCATCGGCGGGCCGGTCATGGGCGGGCTCGCGTCGGTCTTCGGGGTGGCCGTCTCGCTCGCGGTCGGCGGCGTGCTGTCGGCCCTCGTGGGGGCCGGCGCCCTCGTCTGGATGCGCCGCAACGGGCTGGACCGGGGCGTGCTGCGGCCACGCGAGGTGGGAGCGGTGCCGGTGCCGGCTGCGGTCCCAGCCGCGGGCGCTGCCCCGAGCGGAGCGTTGCCGGGTCGCGTCCGGCCCCGCTGATCATGCCTGATCGGGCCGCCGGCCTGGGGCCAGTGATGCTTGATCTGGCCGCCTCGGGTCACCCTCCGCCGTGATGCCGATGGCGGCATATCGCCGGGTGCCTCGGTCGCCGCCGTGAGGCTCGATCGCAGCGCGGCTAAGCCCCGTCTGATGCCGCCATTGGCATAGGAGCCGGAAAGACGTCCGCGGCGCCGAGATCAAGCATCAGCCGCCGACGGCGCCGAAGACCAGCGAGGCGTTGAGGCCGCCGAACCCGAACGAGGTCGACAGCACGCGCCGGTAGGCGCCGTCGCGGCCGTCACGCAGCAGGCCGGGCAGCAACGCTGCGATCTCCGGGTCGGGCTCCGCGAGGTTGACCGACGCCGGCGCCCAGCCGTCGCGGATGGTCAGGGCGCAGATCGCGGCCTCGATCGCACCGGACGCCCCGAGCGGGTGGCCGTACAGCGCCTTGGTGCCGCTGACCGGCACGCCGGCCGCCCGGTCGCCCAGGGCGAGGGCGATCGCTCGGGCCTCCGCGATGTCCCCGATCGGGGTCGAGGAAGCGTGTGCGTTGACGTAGTCGATCGCGTCTGGCTCCACGCCGGCGTCGTCGAGCGCGATGGTGGCCGCCCGGGCGGCCTCGGTCCCGTCGGCCCGCGGCTGGACCATGTGATGGGCGTCGGACGTCGCGCCGTAGCCCATCAGCTCGGCGTACGGGATCGCGCCCCGTGACGCGGCCGCCTCGGCGGTCTCGAGGACCAGCAGCGCCGCGCCCTCGCCCATGACGAAGCCGTCCCGGCCAACGTCGAACGGCCGTGCCGCCGTGCCCGGCGCGTCGTTGTGGCCGGCCGACAGGGCCCGGATGATGTCGAACGCCCCGAAGGCGAGCGGGCTGAGCGGGATCTCGACGCCGCCGGCGATCGCCGCGTCGATCCGGCCTTCGCGCAGGTCCCCGAGCGCCTCACCGAGCGCGACGGCACCCGACGCGCACGAGTTCGCCGTCGACAGGATCGGCCCGCGGACGTCGAGCGCGATGCCGAGGTTGGCCGGGGCGGCCCCGCCGAACACGGCCAGCGCCAGGTTCGGGGCCACCTGGCGGATGCCCTTCTCGAGATACCGCTCGTGCTGCGACTCGGCGTAGGCGATGCCACCGAGCGCCGAGCCCAGGTAGATCCCGATCCGCTGCGGATGCGCCCCGCCGCGCTCGCCGGGCGTCAGCCCGCGTCGTCCAGGGCGAGCGCGCCCGGCGACCAGGCCGAACTGGCTGAACCGGTCGAGCTGCCGGGCGATCTTCGGCGGCATCCAGGCCAGGGGTCGAAGTCGTCGACCTGCGCCGCGACCTGCGACCGGAACTCGGACGGATCGAAGCGGTCGATCCGGGTGACCGGCGACCGGCCGGCCCGCAGCCCGGCGCGGAACGCCTCCTTGCCCGTGCCGATCGCGGTGATCACGCCGATCCCGGTGATCCAGATCCGTCGTCGCTCGGTCATGCCGATCTCTCCGTCTCGGGCGAGGGATCGGATCGTCGTCGCGGCGACGCCTCGGCCAGGGCACGGAACGTTCCCAGCGTCCGGCCGGCGATCGGCCGGGTGAAGGCCCGGTCGACGAACGCGGCGAACAGCGCGACGCGCGGCCGGAAGTCGTGGTCGATCGCCACGCGACACGCCGCGGCCCGCGCGTCTCGATCCGCCACGTCACGTCCATCCCGCGCGTGGCCCCGGCGACGTGGACAAAACGGAGCCGTCGCGTGGCCGGCTCGTTCCAGGTGGGCGACTGCGACGCCACCGGCAGGCCGAGCCCCAGCGCCGCCCACGAACGGAAACCGACCGGCCTACGAAGGGATCGATCACTACGACGCGTCCGCCTCGGACGTCGACGGCCGTGCGAGCGGCGCGTAGTGGGGCAGCACCGCTTCTCACCGACGCGGGTCGCGGGCAAGGTCGAAGACCAGGTCGGCCGGGGCGGCGATGTCGAGCATGATCGTGCTGCGGCATCGATCGGTCCTCAGCCAGCCGGGTCGGCGGCCTGCGTCTCCTGGCGATCGCGCCCGCCGTCGCCGCCGCGCGATCGGCCGTGATCGACCGGAAGCGCCCGCCGGGCAAGCTCCGCGAGGTGGAGGCGGGCCGCCGCCTGGGGCGTAGCGAACCAGGCGCACGGTCTGGTCGAGCCGTCGACCTCGTCACGGAGCGCTCACCGACTATCCGGACGCGGTACACGATCCGGATCGCATGCATCCGTCCCTCGAGCCCGTCGACGGGACCCGGAACAGCCGATCCGACACATCCGCCAGCGCGATGATCTCGCCCGTAGCCGCTCTCCTCGGTCAGCTCCCGCAGGACGGCCGCCGCCGGGCGTTCCCCGAACTCGAGGCCGCCACCTGGAAGTGTCCAGAACTCGCCCGGCTTGACCGCGGGCGCGATCCTCTTAACTACGTCCCCGCCGCCTATCCCGAGGTGCTCACGGTGACGGCCATGACAGACACCGACGGCGTCGCGGGCGGGACCGGCCCGGTGTCCTGCAAGAAGGGCGAGAAGGACGACTCGTACGGCACGTACTCCAACTACGCGGTCGCGACGAGCGAGCAGGGTCACACGATCGCCGCGCCCGGCACGTGCGTGGTCTCGGACGCGCCCGGCGGCAAGACCGCCATCTACTACGGCACCAGCCAGGCGGCCCCGCACGTCGCCGGGGCTGTCGCGCTCTGCCTCGACGACGGCGGCATCGCCGGCCCGTGCGCCGGCCTCGCTCCCGCGCAGATCGCGCAGCGGCTACGCGACGACGCTGCCGCGGCGGCGACCACCGCCAACGGCTTCCTCGGCGACCCGCTGCGCCCGGTCACGGGACGGTTCTACGGCTACGTCGTGCCGGCGGCCCTGTACTTAGCCGTAGCGCACCGTCAGCGCGCTCGAGGACTTCGGGTTGAGTGCCGCGTTCCCGCCGTACCGCGCTTTGGCGACCAGCTTGCCCGAACGCTTCCTGCCGAGCTTCTTGCGGTTCTTGAACGTCACGACCGCCTTCCACCCGCATGCCGAGGAGAGCGTCGCCGTCTTCTTGGCCACCGTCTTCTTGCCGCGCTTGACCGTGACGGTGACCCTGCCCGAGCACGTCGTCCCCGCGGCCGGCGTCAGCTTGCCCGAGAACGTGAACTTGAACGGCAGCGTGCGATCGCGCTTGGGCTTGGCGCCGACGGAGAGCTTCTGCGGTGTCTGCTTGGCGGCGACCGGCGGTGCAGCGCCGACTTGAACCGTCACCGTCGCCGGGGCGCTGTTGTCGGACCCGTCGCTGCCCCTGACGCGGAAGCTGTCGGTACCGGAGAACCCGGCCGCGGGCGTGTAGGTCGCTGACAGCCCGCTGAACGTCACGCTGCCGTGCGCCGGGCCGTCGATCCCGGCCAGCGTCACCGTGTCGCCGTCCGCGTCCGTGCAGGTGACCGGCACGGTCACCGCGGTGCCGAACGCCGTGCTCGCCGACGCGTCGCTGCACGCCGGGGGATGCAGGAGCCGGAAGGCGGCGAGGCCGTTGTCCCGGAAGCCCGTCGCGTAGAGCCACCTCCCGTCCTGTGTCGCCGCGAGGCCGACGGGACCTGACACACCGCGCGCCGCCGTGCAGCTTCCCGCGACGCCTGCGGAATCGGCGCCGGTGGAGCTGCACGCAGCCGGCCGTGCCGGCCCACTGGGTGAGCGCGCCGTCGGTCCCGACCGCGAAGACCGAGATGCCCGACGCCGTCTCGTCGCCCTGGCTGTAGCCGGCCGCGACCAGCGATCCGCCGTCCGGGCTGAAGAGCGTCCGGTAGACGGTCCGCGTCGAGCGCGAGGGGCCACAGCCGTCCACCGAGAACTCGTTGACGCATCCGGCCGCGCCGGGGTCCTGGCTCAGCGAGCCGTCGGCGGCACGCCCGAGGACCACGATGCCGGCGTTGTCCCACGCGCCCACGGTGACGAACCGCCCGTCCGGGGACACCTCGACGCTGCCGGGGCCGTTCATCCCGTGCACCTGCGTGCAGGGTTTCATCGGATCGCCGACGCCGTTGTTGACGACGCAGCCCCCGGGGCCGCTGATCGGCGTAAGCCCGCCCGTCGTGGCGTCGCGCGCGAAGGCGACCACCGCGTCGGCGCTCTCGTTGGCGGCGTACAACGACGTGCCGTCCGGCGACATCGCGATGTCGGCGATGTTCGCCGCGAACCGAGCGGACGTGCAGCTCAAGGTGAAATCAACCGGGCGATAGCAGCCCTTGAAGCCGGCGAGCGGAGTCAGGATGCCACCCGTCCCGATCGAGAACGCGGTCAGCCCCGGGTCGCCGTCCGCGCCCGCGTACAGAAACTTGCCGTCCGGGCTGACCGCCAGCGCCTGCGGGCTGTCAATGAACCCGTCCGTGACGCACGTGGCGAGGCCGTCGGCGTCCTTGCCCGCCTCGCTGATGCACCCCACCTCGGTGAGGCCGCCGCTGATCAGCGCGCGCGCGAACGTGCTGATGACGCCGTTGGCCACCCCGGCCGCAAACAGGTGGTCGCCCGCGATCGCGATCGCGTGGGCGGAATCTGCGCTCGCGGAGGGGAAGTGGCCGTCCGGGCAGTCCGGCAGGGCGTGCGCGACGCAGGCGCTCAGGTCGTCGGCCTGGCTGAGCGCCCCGGTGGTGGTGTTGCGCGCGAGGATCGCGATCGCCCCGGTGTCGTAGCTGTAGACGTAGGCGAACCGGCCGTCGGGGCTGAGCGTGACCGCCTCGGCGCCCGTGATGGCGAGCCCATCCCCGCACGCGCCGGCCGTCCCGTTGCTCGATCCGTCGTCGGTCACGCAGCCGCCGGCGCCGTCGACCTGCCGGTAGAACCCGGTGGGGTCGGCGGCGAGGGCGGGCGGCGCAAGCGCACAGGCGCACGCGGCGGCAATGAGGGCCAGCACCGGACGACGCATGAGGGGACGCTACCCGCGCGCCGCAGCGCGCGGGGATTTTCAGCCGTAGCCCAGGGTTGGGCCCTCAGCGTCGTAATGGTTACGACGCTCGTGGCCCGACGTCCAGCTAGCGCCCGCGGCGCCGGCCGGCGCTGTGGACGAGCTTCGAGCCGCCGCCGCCGTGGCGCGACTTGGCGCCGTGGCCGCCGTGGACGTGCTGGCGCTTGGGCTTGCCCTTGGCGCGCGGCGCGCGGGTACCGGCCAGGCCGGTCTCGGCGAACTCGCGGTCGAGCTTCAGCGCCCGCGCGATCTTCTCCACGTCCGGGGCCTCGGCGGCGCCGACGAACGTGATGCCGATGCCGGTGCGCCCGGCACGCGCGGTGCGGCCGGTGCGGTGCACGTAGCCCTCGCGGTCGGCGGGCGCGTCGAAGTTGATGACGTGCGAGATGCCGGTGACGTCGATGCCGCGCGCGGCGACGTCGGTCGCGACGAGCGTGTCGATCTTGCCGCTGGTGAACGAGGCCAGGGCGCGCTCGCGCTGGCCCTGCGTCTTGTTGCCGTGCATCGCGGCGGCGTTGACGCCCGCCTTGCCCAGGCGCTTGACGAGCCGATCGGCGCCGTGCTTGGTGCGCACGAAGACGAGCGCGCGATCGCGGTCGGCCGTGAGCTCGCGCACGAGCTGCTTGACGCGGTGCTCGTGCTCGACGCCGATGAAGCGGTGCTCCATCTCGTGAGCCGGGCGCGTCGGCGGCGCGTGCTCGTGCGTGACGGGGTCGTTGGTGTACTCGAGCGCGACGCGACCGGCGTCGCCGTCGAGCGTGGCGGAGAAGAAGAGCGTCTGGCGCTTGGCCGGGCACTGGGCGACGATGCGGTCGATCGGCGGGCGGAAGCCCATGTCGAGCATGCGGTCGGCCTCGTCGAGGACGAGGATGCGGACGCGGTCGAGCGAGAAGGCGCGGCGCTGGAGGAGGTCCTCCAGGCGGCCGGGGGTCGCGACGATGATGTGCGCCTTGGGCGCCTCGCGCGCCTGCTTGGTGATGCCGGCGCCGCCGTAGACGGCGCAGACCTTGAGCGCCCGGGCGTGGGCGATCGGGTAGATCTCGTTGACGATCTGGGTCGCGAGCTCGCGCGTCGGCGCGAGGATCAGCGCCGCGGGGCGCGCGCCGTCGGCCTTGATGCGGTCGACGATCGGCACGCCGAAGGCGAGCGTCTTGCCCGAGCCCGTGGGGCTCTTGGCGAGGACGTCACGCCCGGCGAGGACGTCGGCGACGACGAGGTTCTGGATGGCGAACGGCGCGGTGATCCCGCGCTGCTCCAAAGCCGCGCAGACCGCGGCGGACACGCCGAGATCGGCGAAGGACTGACTGGACAAAATGAAGACTCCTGTAACGGCACCACTGTGGGCCGCGAACGATTCGGGAGGCGACGGCAAACCCGAACCGCACACTGGCGGGACCCAAGCAAGCTGCCTCGCAGCAGGCGGCGCCCACTGCATTTCGCACCGTAGCAGGTGAAATGCCTACTTCCGGAATTCGGCGCGCCGGCGCACGAGGCCGGGGTTGGCGGCCGCGGGGAGCTCCTCGATGCTGATCGATCGCGGCCCCGCGCTCGCGAACGCCTCGATCTCGGCGCGCGTCAGCGGCCACGGCGGGCCATCCAGCGGCGCGTCACCAGCCTGCGTGGCGATGCTCCGCCCAGTCGACGAGCAGCGCGTGCGGCGCGCCGCGGTCCCACGGCGCCTGCGCGCGCCCCTCGCTCACCGCCTCGTACAGCGGCTCGAACCAGCCCGTCGGATCGTCGCTCAATTGCGCGCGCCGTCTGGTGCGACGCGCACGACGTCCCAGGCGAGCCCGAGCTTCTCCAAGGTCCGGATGACCATGCTGGAGAGGTCGACCTGCCACCACTTCAGCCCGTGCACCGAGGAGGTGGGGAACGCGTGATGGTTGTTGTGCCAGGACTCGCCGAACGACGGCAGCGCGAGCCACGCGAGATTGCGTGACTCGTCGCCGGTCTCGAAGTCGCGCCGGCCGAAGACGTGGCACAGCGAGTTGATCGAGTACGTGACGTGGTGCAGGACGCCCATGCGGATGAGTCCGCCCCAGAGCAGCGACGTCAAGCCGGCCCACAGCGTGCCGCCGAGGATGAATCCGATGCAGAACGGGACGACGAAGCCGAAGGCTGCCCAGAAGAAGAACGTCCTGTTGACCCAGGACACGACCGGGTCCTTGAGCAGGTCGGGCGCGTAGCGCGTCTTGAGCGCGCGCTGGTCATGGCGGAACAGCCACCCCACGTGCGCGTGGAAGAGCCCGCGCAGGCCGGCGTGGTCGACGTGCGGGCTGTGCGGGTCGCCGTCCTCGTCGGAGAACGCGTGGTGCTTGCGGTGATCGGCGACCCAGCTGATGATCGGGCCCTCGATCGCGGCGGAGCCGAGCGCCGCGAGCACGCCGCGCGTGACCGGGCCGGTCTTGAACGAGCGGTGGGTGAAGAGCCGGTGGAATCCGACGGTGACACCGAGGCCCGTCGGCACGTAGACGGCGAGGAACGCGACGAGGTCATACCAGTGCAGGAACTCGTTCCAGACCTGCCAGCTCGCGACACCGAGCGCGATGAACGGCAGCACGGTGATCGCGCCCGTAAGGAAGCGATCGAGGTTCTGGTTGGCGACGGGCTGAACGTCGTCGCGCACCTGTGCATCCAGCGCGTGCGCCATCTCCAATGAATCTACCCTTTTCGAGCATCCAGACGCCCTGCCTCAGAATCGGCACCGCGGTTCCGTCGGCGGCGATGCCGTCGACCTCGAGCTCGGGGGATCCGATCATGAAGTCGGTGTGCGTGTCGGACTCGTTCATGCCCGCCGCGTGGGCGTCCTCGAGCGTGCGGTCGCCCATCACCCAGGAGATGCCGTCGCCCCATGCGATATGGGCCGCCGCGTTCTCGTCGAACAGCGTGTTCTTGAAGACGATGCCGGTCTGGCCGACGCGCGAAGAGCTGTCGACGAGTGCGACCTCGCCGACCCGGCGCCCGCCCGCGTCGATGTCCATGTCGGCGCGCACGAGGTCCGCGCCGCGGTCGGCGCGGATGTCCGTGCAGACGCCGCCGGAGAACGTCAGCTCGAGCCCCTCGACGATGCCGCCGCGCAGCGCCAGCGGCAGCGAGCTGCGCACGGTGCCCTCCGTGGAGTCCTTGTGCGGGCTGGTGAAGACCTCCTCGGTCGGGAGGTTCGCCACGTGGGACTGGCCGTGGCGCGTCGCGTCGCGGCCTGCCATCCACTTCGCCTCCGGGATCAGGGCGATGCTGAGGTCGGTGCCCGGCCCGCGGTAGCGCAGGCTCTTGAACGCGCGCTCGTCGAGCATCTGCGTGCGCTGGTCGAGCTCGTGGAGACGTGCGTCCCAGGACGCCGCCGGGTCGGGCTCGTCGAGCCGCAGCGCATGTGCGACGGCGTCCCACAGGCGCTCGACGTCGGGCTCGCCCAGCGCCTCCACCGCCCAGCGCTCCGTGGGGCACGCGATCAGCGACCACGAGATGTCGCGGTTCGCGACGGCCTTGAGCCACTCGCGCTCGGCGTCGGCGTGGCGCGCGCGGCCGACGCGCGCGAGGTCGAGGCCCTCGTAGACCTCTTGGTTGGAGCCGCTCGAGATGCCGATCAGCGCCGTGGCATCGGCGGCGGCGCGAGCGACGCGTTCGGTCATCCACGCGGGCGTGAGCTCCAGCGACTCGTCCGGGCCGCCGGCGATCTGAGACCGGCGCAGCCACGCGTCGCGGTACAGCACGTCGACATACGCGGCGCCCGCGGCGTAGGCCTCGTCGGCGATTGCGCGCGCCAGGTCGCTGTGCTCGACGTCGGCTTCGACGAGCAGCGTCTGACCGGCCTGGACATTGGCGCCGGTCCGCACGACGAGCTGCGCGTACTTCTCGAGTCGGGAATTCACCCCCGGCAGGTTAATGGTCTGACGGATCCTCCTTTGGGACGACGGCGTACCGCTCGCGCGGACGACGACGGTTCGGCGGCCACCGCGCAGGATGCGCGCCATGTCCAGAACCCGACTCGCGGCCTGCGCCGCGCTCATGACACTTGCCGCAGCCGGGACCGCACAGGCGGCCAAGCCGAAGCTTCCGCCGATGCCGGTGCTGCGCACCTACGAGGTGCGCATCTCCATGCAGATGCAGTCCGACTTCAGCTTCCAGAACGACCCCGTCGGCTGCAACGGCCGGCTGCCCATGGGCTACGACGGCAAGGGCCAGGAGCTCATGGCGATGAGCTCGCCCAAGCCCGTGCTGGTCCAGACGATCTACCAGAAGGGCATCGACCCGAGCGTGATGCGCAAGGACCTCAAGCCCGCGTTCTCGATCGCCGGCACGAGCACGCGGACGGGCGGCATGACGCAGGTGGTGTGCGACACCAACCCGCCCTCGAACATCGAGCCGTGCCTGGGCAAGTTCCCCGTGCACGACGAGCTGGAGCTGCGCTTCTACAAGGGCCGCTTCCAGATCTCGACGAACACCGTGCAGGACACGCACTCGCTGATCGCGGGCTGCGGCAACAGCTCGTTCGACTGGGACGGCGCGACGGCCCGCACGGGTTACGTCCTGACCCACGTCGCCGAGGGCCCGGCGCCCGGGACGAAGTTCAAGACCGGGTCGTTCTCGCTGCGCGCGCATGACACCGAGCACTGCGTGCCGACCGACTTCGGCGCCGCGACCGGCTCGTGCACGACGACGTGGGACTACAAGGTCAACTTCCGCCGCGTCAAGAAGCACAAGCACTGATGCGGATCTGAAGCTCGGAATCGGCGCCCCGCAGACCGACGCACCACTATTGTGTGTGCTGATGCGGGTTCCGGGAGGAGGCGCGAGCGTGCTGCTCGCGATGGCGGTCGCTGCAGCGCCGGCGGCGGCCGCACAACAAGGGCTGCCGAGTGTCTCCTCGGGGCACCGGCCCGGGCCCGATGCGCTGTACGCGAAGCCTGCGGCGGCGCCGCAGCTCTCGAACGCCGCGCCGTGGAAGGCCGACCCGATCCTCGTGTCGGGCGCGCAGTCCTACCGCGACGGCGAGTGGCTCTACCAGGACTTCCTCTACGACGATCACGGCGCAGCGGGCGCGCCCGACCCGGGGACGCCGTGGGACGAGGGGTCGTTCACCTTCTCCCCCGTCGGCGGCACGTTCACCTACCCGTCCGACCCGGTGTACGCGAACAACGCGGCCGACCTGGTCGAGCTGCGGATCCGGCCGCTGGCCGACGCGACCGCCTTCCGGGTCACGTTCAACACGCTGCAGGATGCGTCGAAGACGGCGTTCACGATCGCTCTGGGCTCGTCGGATGCGGCGCGGGCGTGGCCGTTCGGGGCGGGAGTGTCCTCGCCGGCGGCGCTGTTCGTCACGGTGCACGGGACGACCGCTGCGCTGTCGGACGGGAACACCGGCGCGACCGCGTCGGTGGACCTCGAGCGCCGGCAGTTCGACGTGCGCGTGCCGCACGCGGCGTGGGATCCGGGGACGGCTCGGCAGCGGATCACGATCGGGACGGGACTGTGGGACGCGGCCGCCGGCTCGTACCTGAAGCCCTCGCCGGGGCCGCGGTCCGCGACGGCGCCGGGCGGCGGCTCGCCGCTGGGCGCGGCGATCGTGAACGTCGGCCCGCGATTCGACGAGCCGTGGCCGGACGTGCACATGGCCAACGGCGGGCTCACGATCGGCGACGCCGCCGCGGGCGCCGCCGTGCAGGCGGCGTGGTGGCGGGAGCGCGAGCAGTCCGAGCAGCTCGCGCTGGGCGACGTCTCGCCGTTCCATGCCGACGTGGACTTCGGCAAGCTGGCGGCGCGACAACGGGATGACAGCGGTGTGCCCGCGACCGGCGTGATGGACCGGATCCTCGCCGGCAACCACCAGTTCGGGCAGGGCATGGATCCGAGCAAGGTCTGCTTCGATCTGCCGACGCAGGCGTCCGAGGGTGCGAGGTGCATCGGGCGCTTCCTGGGGCAGCTGGCGCCCTACGCGCTGTACGTGCCGCCGTCGGCGCAGCCCGCGGGCGGCTTCGGGCTGACGCTGTTGCTGCATTCGCTGTCGGCCAACTACAACCAGTACGCGGCGAGCCGTAACCAGTCCCAGCTCGGCGACCGCGCGCCGGGCTCGCTGGTCGCGACGCCGGCGGGGCGCGGGCCGGACGGGTTCTACGCCGGGATGGCGGAGGCGGACACGTTCGAGGTGTGGGCCGACGTGGCGCGCCACTACAGGGTGGACCCAGCGCTGGTGGACGTGACCGGCTACTCGATGGGCGGCTTCGGCACCTACCGGCTGCTCGCCCGCTGGCCGGACCTGTTCGCGCGCGGGTTCAGCGTCGTCGGGGGCGCCGGGGTCGGTCGACGACCAGCTTGCTTCGCTGCGCAACACGCCGCTGCTGCTGTGGAACGCGACGGCGGACGAGCTCGTGAACATCCAGACGTCGGAGGAGGCGCGGGCGGCGGTCGAGGCTGCCGGGCTGCGCTACGCGGAGAACCTGTTCACCGGGGCCGACCACCTGACGCTCGCGACGAACGACTGGTACCTGCCGGGCGCTGAGTTCCTCGGCGACCACCGCGTGGACCTGGCGCCGCCGCATGTGACCTACGTGGTCGATGCGAGCGAGGACAGCTCGGACGCGCAGGCCGTGGGCGACCACGCGTACTGGCTGTCGGGCATCACGGCGCGCGACCCGAAGGCGACCGGCACGATCGATGCCCGCTCGGATGCGTTCGGCGTGGCCGATCCGAAGCCCGTGGTGGCATCGCCGTCGGCGGGGACGCTCGACGGTGGGACGCACGGGCCGATGCCGTTCGTCCGGCGCGAGCAGACCTGGACCGATGCACCGGCGACGGCGCCCGCCGACCGGCTCGTCGTCGATGCGAAGAACGTGTCGGCGGCGGTGGTCGACGCGCGGCGCGCGCGCCTGTCGTGCGCGCCCGCGCTGGACGTGACGAGCGACGGCCCGCTGGACCTGCGCATCGACTGCGCGCCACTGACGCCCGCCCGCTGCCCCGCGACCGTCCGCGTGCGCCTGCCGCGCGTGAGCGGCGAGCGGACGACGTCGGTGTCCGGCAGGCACGTCCGCCGAGCACGCGGGCGCAACCTGCGCCGCGCCACGATCCGCCGCCCGTCGCGCCGCGCCTTCACCGTCCGCATCCAGATGCGTACATCGAAGGGCCGCACGGTCACGATCAGGCGCCGCATCGCCGCCTGCTGAGAATCAGGGGTCAGGCCCCTCATTCTCACGACGGCAGGCGGACGGTGAAGACGGCGCCGCCGTCGGGCGCGTTGGACGCGGTGACGGTGCCGTGGTGCTCTTCGACGATGGCGCCGACGATGGCGAGGCCGAGGCCTGCGCCGCCGCGGGCCGCGCTCGCGGCCGCCCTCGGCGCGCCAGAAGCGCTCGAAGAGGCGCGCGGGGTCGCCGTCGGGCAGGCCGCGGCCGTGGTCGCGCACGACGAGCTCGACCGCGTCGTCGCGGTCGCGCACCGTGACGTCGATCGGCGTGCCCGGCGGCGTGTGCACGAGGGCGTTGCGAATCAGGTTGGCGAGAACCTGGCGCAGCTGGTCGGTATCGCCGAGGACCGTCGGCACGACGGGTGCGTCGAGCGTGATCTCGCGGTCGGGGGCGGTCGCGCGCGCGTCGTCGACGGCGTCGCGGGCGAGCGCGTCGACCTCGACCGCTTCGCGGCGCGGCTCGCGGATCTCGTCCAGGCGCGCGAGCGCGAGCAGGTCCTCGACGAGGATGCCCATCCGCGTCGCCTCCTCCTCGATGCGCTTCATCGCCGTATCGGTGTCGTCCATCGCGCGGCCATCCGGTACAGCTCGGCGTAGCCGCGGATCGACGACAGCGGCGTGCGCAGCTCGTGCGAGGCGTCGGCCAGGAACTGGCGCAGGCGGTCCTCGCTCGCCTCCCGCCGCGCGAACGCATCCTCCAGCCGCTCGAGCATCCTGTTGAGCGCATGACCGAGCCGGCCGACCTCGGTGCGCGTCGGTGTCGGGTTCGACGCGGTGCGAGAGATCGCCGCCGGCGATCTTCCCGGCGGTCGCGGCCATCCGCTCCAGCGGCCGCAGCCCGAGCCGCACGACGCCGAACGCCGTCAGGCCGAGCAGCAGCAGGACGCCGCCGATCACGAGCGCCTCGACCACGAGCAGCCGCTCGCAGCGTCTGGTCCACGTCGCGCAGTGGGCACCGCGACCACCGTCGTGCCGGTGTCGAACCGGTCCGACACGCGCGAGCGCGCGGTACCTGGCGCCGTCGGCCTTGACGGTCACGATCTTGTTCAGCGGAAGCTTGTCCGGCAGCGCCGGCGTCGTGGGCGTGGTCTCGCCGAGCCGCGTCAGCGCGGCGACCGCGACGCGCTCGCCGCTGGCGTTGCGCCGCTCGCCGTAGGTCCCGTACGGGGAGGTCTCGTCGTGGCCGTGCGGGGCCGGCGTCGTCGCTGTCCGGAGCCGGGCGGCGCGGCAGGCTCGGTCCGCGACGAGTCCAGCTGCCGCCGAGGACCGGGGAACACCGCAGCGCGGAGCCTGCTGGTCGACGCGGTCCAGCAGGAACGAGCGCTGCTCGGCGTACGTGACGCCGGCCAGCACGACGAGCCCGGCGGCGGCGAGCGCGACCAGGCCCGCGACCAGCCGAGCCCGCAGTGAGCTCGATCAACGTCGGCGGCCTCAGCGCGTAGCCGACGCCGCGCACGGTCTGGATCAGCGACGGCCCGTGGGCGTCGAGCTTCTTGCGCAGGTAGCTGATGTACGTCTCCAGCACGCGGCCGTCGCCGCCGAAGTCGTAGTCCCAGACATGGTCGAGCAGCTGCGCGCGGGTCATGCACACGGCGCGGGTTGAGCATCAGGTACCGCAGCAGCCTGAACTCCGTGGCGGTCAAATCGATGTAGTTGCCGCCGCGCACGACCTCGTGGGTCTCCTCGTCGAGCTCGAGGTCCTCGAACGTGAGCTTGCCCGAATCCGGGGCGGCCGCGCCGGTGCGCCGCAGGATCGTCCGGATCCGGGCGATCAGCTCCTCGAGGCTGAACGGCTTCGTCACGTAGTCGTCGCCGCCGGTCGTCAGGCCGCGGATCTTGTCCTCGGTCGCGTCGCGGGCGGTGAGGAAGATGATCGGCACGTTGGCGCGCTGCGCGCCGAGGCGCTCGGCGACGTCGAAGCCCTCCATGTCGGGCAGCATCACGTCGAGCACCATCAGGTGCGGGTGAAACGACGACACGGCGGCGAGCGCCTCGGCGCCGGTGGCCGCCGTCTCGACGGCGAAGCCCTGGAAGCGCAGCGCCATCGCGATCACGTCGGCGATGTTCTGCTCGTCGTCGACGACGAGGACACGGTGGGTCTCGGTGGCCGGCGGCATCGCCGTCATGTTGCCCGATGGCGTGCTCATGGCGGTCACGGGAGCTCCTTGGTCGCGGGGATGTCGTGCGTGCGAGCCGTCGTCGCGGACGACGAGCCCGCCGTAGGGAAGGCAGTCGGCGGCGGCGCCGCGGCCCGCTGAGCACCGCGCACTTGGCGCGCAGCTCGGCCTCGAGCGCCGTCGGCGCCAGCGCGGTCGCCTGGACCACGCCGGTGTAGGCCGGGCGGCCGGTCGACGGGTCGAGCAGATGGTGCGCGGGCGCGGGCGTCGCGCGTCGAGCCAGCTGCGCCGGCCGATGCCGCTGGTGGCGATGCCGGCGCGCGACGAGCTCGTAGGCGTGGATCGCCGAGCCGTCGAAGGGGCTGGCGACGTCGATCCGGCGCTGCACGGTGCCGCCGATGCGCAGGTCGCCCGAGCAGTCGACGGCGAAGGCGTCGAAGCCGGCGAGCCGCTCGGCGATCACGTCGGCGAAGAGCCCCTTCGCCACGCCGCCGCTGTCGAGCCGGACGCCCGGCGGGCGGCTGACGGTGTTCGCGAGCGCGTCGACGCGCACGTCGCTCAGGCGGGAGCGCTGCGCGGGAGCAGCGGGGCGCCGGGCGGGCGCCAGGCCCAGGGCGATCGAGAGCGGGAGCGAGCCGCGCAGGTCGCTGCGGTAGCCGGCGTCCTCGAGCGCGCCGATCAGCGTGGCGTCGACGAGCCCGCCGGTCTCGTGCGCCGCGTCGATCGCGGCCTGCACGAAGCGCGCCATCATCGGCGTGACGGGCACAGTGCCGCGCGGGTCGGCGTTCAGCTGAGACAGCTCGCTTGCCGGCGAGAAGCGCGTGAAGCGCCGGTGCCAGGTGAGCAGCGCCGCCTCGGCCTCGGCCGCGGCGTGCTCGGCGCCGTCGCCCGCGACGACGACGGCGCAGTCCGAGCCGAAGCAGCTGAAGCGCCGCACAGTTTCGAGCTGCGTCCTCATGACTGGCTCGTGGTCATCGGCGTCGCCGAGGAGCTCGCGGACGTGGCCGAGCTGCTGGAACCCGCGTTCTGCGCGGTCGCGACCTTCGCGGTGGTGGGCATCTCGGCATAGATCACCGAGAAGACGGCGATGAAGAGCGCCACCGCCCCCGTCGCGATGCGCACGCGGAGCTGATGGAGGCGCCGCCGGCGTGCCACGACGGCTGGATGCGGGGTCTCGTTCATGGGACCAGAATCGCTCGCGCGCGTCAGCGCACTGTTAGCGAACCCTGGGAAGTTCCTGAGAACCGCTGGACCAGCAGCGCGAGGCCCGGGACCGCGACGAACCCGGCCATCGCCAGGAACCACATGCGCCCGTTGTCGGTGCCTTCGCCGATCGAGTGCACGAGGCCGAGAACCCACGCCGCCGCGGTCCAGCGATGCAGCCGGCGCCAGCGGTCCTGGCCGATCCGGCCGCGCGCGTAATAGGACAGCCCGAGCACCGCCAGCCCCCAGCCGCCGATGATCCCGATGCTCATCCACGGCTCCCTATAGCCGCTGACGAACGGGACGGTGACGTCGAGCAGGCTGGGCTTGAAGAAGCTGTCGAACAGCAGCGACACGACATGGATCGCGAGCGCGACGAGCGCGGTGAGCGACAGCGCCTCGTGCGCGACGCGCAGATCGAGGCGGCGCCCCTTGACCAGCCGGCCGCTCATGATCAGCCCGACGCAGAGCGACACGCTCGACGCGACCAGGGCGACGGACCCCGCCGCCCTGGTCGCGATCCAGAAGAAGTGGCCGCTCATCAGACACTTCCCTTCAGGTCGTAGAGCGTCGCGCCGTTGGACGTCAGCACCTTGTGCCCGGCCTGCGCCGCCCAGGTCATGATCGACTGCGAGCCGGTCCGCCCGTCGTTGGGCATGCCGCTGCTCGAGCTGTCGACGAGCACCCAGCGCACGCGGCCGTCGCTCACGGCCTGCTTGAGCCAGCTCACGGACACCTCGCTCTCGCGGCCGGAGAAGCCGCCGAGCGCCGCGACGTTCACGCCGGACCGGATGATCACGTCCGACGCGCCCTGCTGGCTGGACACGGCGATCGTGCCGCCGCCGTGGGATTTGACGTAGGCCGCAGCCGACGTGAGCGCCGTCGCGTTGCCGCCGAACGGAGCACCGGCCATGCCCCCGGACGGCGCGCCGCCCGCGGACATGCCCGGGGGCGGCCCGGCGAAGCGGCTGGCTCCAGACGGCGGGCCGGCCATGCGGCCGCCAGGCCCGCCCATCGAGCTCGCGGACGCGGGGCCACCCGCGGGGAACGTCCCGCTCGTGGCATGCCCGAGCGTCTGCGCCGCCCAGGTGGCGGGCGCGATCAGCAGCACCGCGAGCGCGCCGGCGACGACGATCGCGCGGCCGCGCGCGCTCGCCTTGGCGGCGTAGGCGCCGGCGGTGACGACCGCGGCGCTCACGAGCAGCGGGACGACCCAGTTCAGCGAGCCGTCGGTGTGCCGCAGGACGAGCAGCTCGGTCGCGAGGCCGCCGATGATCGCCAGCGGCGCGAAGCGGGTCGTCACGCTCGCGCCGACCAGCGCCGCGGTGAACGGCGCCAGCAGCGACACGTAGTACGGGTGGAAGATCCCCTTGGCCGTGCTGAACGCGATCGCGATCGTGGCGAACGCGCCGCCGACGGCGATCACCCAGCCGCTGCGCGCATCGGCGCGCCGCAGCCGGCTCGCGATCGCAAGCGCGATCCCGCCGACGGCGGCGAAGCCCAGCAGCCAGCCGGCCTGGCCGCCCAGCGCGTCGTTGAAGAGCCGCAGCACCCCCGGCGAGCCGCCGAAGAAGCCGCCGCCACCGCCGCCCGGCCCGCCGGCGCCGGCCGGGCCGCCCATCTGCCCGTCGAGCCGGCCGAGGCCGTTGTAGCCGAAGATCAGCGACCAGATGCTGTTGTCGCTCGTGCCCGACACCCACGGTCGGCTGCTCGCGGGCGTCAGCCACACGAGCACCGGCCAGGCGAGCCCGACGACCGTCATCGCGGCGCCGCCGGCGGCGAGCTGGCGCGCCGCAACGGCGCGACCGCGCGGTGCGACCCAGAAGTAGGCCGCCGCGATCGCCGGCACCACGAGCAGCGCCGCGAGCATCTTCGTCTCGAAACCCAGCCCGACGCAGACGCCGGACAGCACGACCCACCGCATGCGCCCGTCCTCGAGCGCGCGCACGATCGCCCACAGCGCGGCGGTGCAGCAGAGCACGAGCAGCGCGTCGGGGTTGTTGTGCCGCGCCATCGCGACGGTCATCGGCGTGGTCGCGAGCACGAGGCCGGCGGCGAAGCCCCCGGCGCGGCCGAACCGGCGCCGCGTCAGGTCGTATGCCAGCGCCACCGTGCCGACGCTCATCAGCGCCTGCGGGACGAGGATGCTCAGCGAGTTGAAGCCGAAGATGCGCGCCGACAGCGCCTGCACCCACAGCGCGAGCGGCGGCTTGTCGACCGTCATGACGCCCGCTTGATCGAACGAGGCGTACAGGAAGTTGTGCCAGCTCGAGCTCATCGAGCGCACGGCGGCGCTGTAGTACGTGTTCGCCCAGCCGTTCTGACCCAGCGACCAGAAGTCGAGGATCGCGGCGAGCATGATGAGGAGCGCTAGCTCGGGACGCTGGAGGCGCAGGCGCTCGAGGACGGCGCGGCGCGGAGGACCGGCTGCTGTGACGGAGATCGACATGTCCGTCAGTCTCAGAAACCCCCCTGGGCCCGCCGCGAGCGGACCCTGGGAGGTTCCTGGGTGACAAAGGGGTCAGACCCCTTTGTCACCCCCTAGGAGGAGCGGTGGCTGCGGGCGCGTGGCGCGCACGCCCGGGCCTTGGCACGAGCCTTGGCTCGCGAGCCGGCGGTGGTCGCCGACGTGGAGTCGGACGTCGTCGTCGTCGTGTCCGTCGTGGTGGTCTGCTCGCCCGGGTACGTGCCCGAGCTGTCGCCGCCTGCACCGGTGCAGGCGATCGCGGTTCCGACGCCGCCGAGCGCCAGGGCGCCGGTGCAGATCAGCGTGGTCAGGGTGTGGGTGGGTTTGGTCATGCCCTCAGAACGCCCGCTGCGCGGCGCCGTTAGGAGCGACTCACCGAGACCGCGAGACGATGGACCGTGTCGGCCGGCACGACCGGGCGAATCGTCAGGCGGACGCGGCGCACGCGCCGCCGCGCGCGGAAGCGCAGGGTCCGCGAGCCCGTCGTCCGGTACGTGCGCGTCCCGAACTTCCCCACGGTGACGCGCCCGCGACACGTTCCGGTGAGGCACGCTATGCGGAGCAGCAGGCGCCGGCGCGACCAGCGCGCGCTCCAGGTCGTCAGGTCGCGCGCAAGCGCCGCGAGGCTCGGGCGCGCGCTGCCGTCGGGCCGGACGAGCCCCGCATCGAATCGCCCGAGCGCGACGCCGCGCCAGTGGAAGACGTACATACGCGCGATGCGCGGACGGCCGGCGGCGATCGCGAAGGCGCGGCCGATGGCTGCGCGCGCACGCTCCTCATCGGTCGGCAGCGTGACGTGGCCGGCGCTGTCGCGCAGCGTCACGAGCCCGCCGGTCTCCTCGATCCACAGCGTCCCGGGAACCGTGCGCAGGACCGCGTCGGTCCCAGTCGTGCGCCCGTACGTGACGTCGCCGTAGTTGTGCAGGCCCCACAGCCGCGGCCGCCCGGACGTCGCGGCCTGGAAGCGCTCGAGCCACCGCACGTAGGCGCCCGAGTCCAGGACGTCGCCGGCGACAATGGTGCAGCCCGCACACGCAGCGCGCAGCTCGTCGTAGTAGCCGGCGGCGGCCTCCGGATGCTGCGCGACGGGCTGGCTGGCGTGGTTGGCCTCGTTCCAGGCCGTGTAGGTGCGGACCTGCGGGAAGCGCGCGATGAACGCGCGCACGGCGGCGCCGTACTGTGCGCGCGTGGGCAGCACGCATGGCCTGCCAGGGCAGTGGTCGGTGCGCAGGTGCTCGAAGGCCACGTGCGGCGTCATGCCGGCGGCCGCCACCGCGTCGAGCCAGGTCTGCACCGCGTCGGGCTCGGTCGCCGCCGCGTCCCACGGGACGATCAGCCGCGCACGGCTCATGCCGAGCGCGCGCAGGCGCGGGTCCGAGAACGCCGCCGCCTGCTGGTCGCCGATGCCGACGACAACCGCTGCCGCCGCACGGCCGGCGGGCACCGCGAGCAGGCAGAGGACTACGGCAAGACTGGCTCGGCGCATGTCCCGGAGGACGCGCCGGGCAGCTCGGCGTTAGCCGGTTGCCTGTGGCGGCGAGCGAAGACCCACGACTTCAGCCCGACGTAGCGCGTGACCGTGGCGGCGGCGCTCGCGACGACGAGCACCGCGGTCTCGAGCAGCCGCGTGGGCGAGCGGTCGAGCGCGTGCAGCAACACGAGCGACTCGGTCGTGATCGCCAGCGTGAGTCCGAACACCACGAACGCCATGACGTGATGGCGCAGCAGCGACGGTCGGCCCTGGATGCCGAACGTCAGCCGGCGATTGGCCTGCGTGTTGGCGACGGCGGTGAGCGCAAGCGCGGCGGCGTTTGCCGCCTGCACGCCGAGCGGGCTGCGCAGCAGCACCAGCAGCAGCGCGTACGCCCCCGTGCTCACCGCGCCGATACCCATGAACCGCACGACCGGGGCGCCTGCCCACAGCCGGGCGACGCCGCGGAGGTCCGAGCGCGCGGTCCGCACGATGTCCACGCGCGAGTCGGGATCGTCGACCCAGTCGACCGGCACCTCGTGGATGCGCAGGCCGCGCCGCTGGGCGCGCACGAGCAACTCGGTGTCGAAGAACCATTCGTCGTCGCGCACGTCGGCGAGCAGCTCGCGGGCGGTGTCCGCGCGCACCGCCTTGAAGCCGCACTGCGCGTCGCTGAAGCGCACGCGTAGGACGGTGCGCAGGATCGTGTTGTAGGCGCGCGAGATCAGCTCGCGCTTGGCGCCGCGGACGACCTTCGCCCCATGCGCGAGCCGCGAGCCGATCGCGACGTCGCTGTGGCCCGACAGCAGCGGGGCGACGAGCGGGAGCAGCGCGCGCAGGTCAGTCGATAGGTCGACGTCCATGTAGGCGACCGCGCGTGCGGGCGAGTCCGACCAAGCGGCCCGTAGGGCGCGACCGCGCCCCTTGGCGTCGAGCCGCAGCGAGCGCGACCCGCGGCAGCTCGGCGGCGAGGCGGCGGGCGATCACGGGCGTCGCGTCCGTGCTCGCGTTGTCGGCGATGACGATGCGCCAGCTGAACGGGAACCCGTCGCTGAGGAAGCCGTGCAGGCGGCGGACGCTCGCCTCGAGTGCCGCCGCCTCGTTGAAGACGGGAACGACGACGTCCAGGTCGAGCGTGGCGGTCATGGACACCACCATCGCGCCACCGGATCAGCGCGCGGTGAGGACAGGCTGAGAGGTTTCTGGGGCGGCGGCAGGCTGGTCCGGCTGCGGGTGGTGGCAGCGTGCGGTCGCCTGCTCAGCCTGCGGCTCGGGTCGCGGCGCCTCGGCGAACCGGCGTTGCGGCCGGCGCTGCGGAGCCGGCTCGCGATGGGTCGGGACGGGAGCCGAGCGAACGGTGCGCCGCACCGGCGCGGTGCCGACCGCCACAGTGTGGGTGACCGCAGCGGGTGTGGTGTGGGCGACGGCCACGACCGCGGCCCTCGCCACGTGCGGCGTCGCGGCGGCGGTCGGCCTCGCAACCGCGGTCGGCTTCGCGCGCGCCTTGGCCGGTCGCTTCGCATGTGTGGTGCCCGCGACCACGCGGACGGGCTCGCGCACGTCCCGCGCCACCCCGCCGGTGCCGACGGTGAGCACCGCTGCCACCGCCAGCGCCTTCGCGGGCGCCGCGACCGGGTCGACCGGGCCGGCAACGACCGCGCGCAGCGCGGCGAGGACCCCGGACGGCAGCGCCGGGAACAGCGACGCGACGCGCCTGCGCACCGGCGGCCGCGCCGCGCGGCACTCCGGGCAGATGCGCAGGTGCGCCCGGATCGGCGCCGCGCGCAGCGCGCGGCCGTCGCCCTCGGCGAGCGTCACGCGAACGGTGGCGCAGCTCGCCTCGCGGCCGTCGGCGCTGCGCCGCAGTGCCCGGCGCGCCGAGAAGACGCACTGGCGCGCCGCCAGCGGCGAGGTCTCCAGGCGCCGGCCGATCTCGTCGTAATCCAGCCCGAGTGCCTGGCGCATGAGCAGCGCCGCGCGCTGGCGCTCACTGATGTGCTCGAGATCCTCGAGCAGGTGGCGCAGGTCCTCGCGCACGATCAGGAGCTCCTCGGGGCCGCCGCCCGCGTCGGCCATCAGCTCCCCGAGCTCGTCTGCGGGCCGTGCCCGCCGGCGGCGCAGCACGGTGATCGCCTCGTTGGAGGCGATCCGGTACAGCCACGGCCGCAGCGGCGCGCCGGAGCTCCGCGCCGCCAGGCCGACGAACGCCTTGAGCGCGGTGCTCTGCAGGACGTCCTGCGCATCGTGCTCGTTGCCGACGATCGAGCGAGCGGAACGCTCGAGCCCGCGGCGGTGGCGTTCGAAGAGGACGTCGAAGGCACGGCGATCGCCGCCCGCCGCCAGCTGCGCGAGGCGCTCGTCGCCCAGCAGCTGCAGCGGTGCGATCGTCACGGGCTCACGCCGAGGCTGATCGCGCCGAGGTAGCCCTTGCCCTTCCCGCGCTGGCTCAGCCGCAGGCGCGCCCTGGTGCCGCCGGCGTCCGCGTAGATCGAGTCCGACCCGTTCGTGGTGTCGGCCTGGCCGCGCGAGCGGTAGCGCTTGGTCCGGTACACGCGCGAGCTGACCGTGTCGGCGAAGAACAGCTGGCCGGTGTAGACGTAGCTGGACCCCACGTGCACCTTGACGTGGATGTGCGGCGTGCGGCCCGAGTACCAGCCGGGATAGATGGTGTCGAAGATGACGACGCCGTTGGCGTCGCTGACCTGGTGGCCGCGCAGGAACGTCTTCGTGTTGCCCTGGACGGCCGAGTAGACGCCGCCCGCATCGGCGTGCCAGAGCTCGACGTTGGCGCCCTTGATCGGCTTGCAGGTCGCGGCGTCGAGCACCTTCAGGCGCAGGCGCAGTGGCATCCCAGTCCGGCCCTCGGTGATGTTGCGCCGCGTGAGGTGGTTGGCCACCCAGTACGGGCCCTCGGTCGCCTCCTTGCTGAGGATGCAATCGGCCTGCGCGACCGTGCTCCCGGATCGGCCGGTCAGCGCCCGGGCGAGCCAGAACGACCCGAGCCCGGCGCCGCCGATGGCGATCAGCGCCTCGCGGCGCCGCAGCGGACGGTCCTCGCTCAGCACGTCGGCAGTCTCCTGCGCGCGCATAAGACGTTCGCAAGGACAGGCTGAGAATTCATCGTGTGGCCTTCGCCAGGCGGATCGCCACGGCCGCGTCGGGGCCAGGCGCAGGTCGCGATCCGCCGCATCTGCAACGGACGACGCAGCACGCCTCACGGCGTGAGCACCTACCTACGCGAGCGCGCTGAGCGCCTTCTCGCCGCGGCCCGACCCGCCGCGCACATGCTGCTCGCCGATCCAGTCGTCGAGCTCCTGCCAGCACGCGTAGAGCCATTCGACCATCGCGTCGGGCTCCGCCGGAACGGTCTCGGCGGCGTGGCGCCAGAAGCGCACGCGCACGGTCGTCCCGATCAGCCCGCCGCGCCAGATGTCGCTGATGTACTCGAAGCCGTCGAGGCCGACGTGCCCGCAGACCACCACGTCGGCTCCGCGCGTGTCCTCGAGCAGCGCGAGCGTGCCGCCGAGGCGCGGCGGCAGCACGTGACACAGGCGCGCGGCGAGCGGGCCGAGCTCGGGCTGGCGCTCGGCGATGATCGCCTGGGCGTTCGCGAGCTTCTCCGCGGTGCAGCGCGTGCCTTCCGGGTAGATCAGGATCCCCTCGTCGGGCTGCAGGTCGATCGCGAGCGCGCGGAGCTTCTCGAGCTCCCCGTCGGTGTCGCCGGACCCGCGGCGCACGAAGTTCGTCGGCACCCAGCGCCCGCCGATGTCGATCGTCGGCAGGTTGCGCAGCTCGCGCTTGATCACGAACCGCAGCCCGATGTCGTGCGCGCGCCCGAGGACGGCGTCGGGCAGCGCGTTGTCGATGATGCTCGCGTGGCGGATGAGCACGAGCTCGGGCCCCGGCCCGGCGAGCTCGAGACCCTCGACCTCCAGCGTCATGCCGAACAGCCGCATCACGCCCGCGAGGTGGCCCGCGCACCACGACTGGCGCAGGCGGTAGACACCGCGCCGGCGCCGCGGCGTGTCGCGGAAGAGCGACCGCGCTCCGATCGCGAAGAGCAGCGTCACGCCACGCAGCTCGCCGGCCAGGAACCACCACGCGAGCGCGAGCAGCCGGACCGCCATCCACGGCTTGCGCCGCACGATCCACAACGCGAGATCGACGGCCGCCGCGACGAGCAGGAGCAGTGGCGACAGCAGCGTGATCGCCACGAACGCGAGTGTCTCGATCGTGATGCCGCGGGCGCGCCGCTTCAGGCGCGCGCCACGGGGACCGTCGTCAGGGAGGAGCGGTCCCATGCGCGCCGGAGCCTACGGCGTTGCCGCGAAGAAGCGGGCGATTGCGTCGTGCGTCTCACGCGGGCGCTCCATCTGCGGCACGTGGCCGCAGTCGAGCTCGAGGTGTTCTGCCGCCAGGCACCGCGTCGGTGACGTGGCGGGCGAAGGCGAGCGGGACGAGCGTGTCGCGCCGGCCCCACACGAACAGCGAGGGCACCGAGAGCGCGCGCAGCCGCGGCCAGAAGCCGTTCGCGCCCTCCGGCTCCTCGAGGTAGATCTGCCGCGCGGTGGCGTAGAAGGCGGCGCGGCCGCGCGGCGTCAGGAAGCTGCGCAGGAACTCGTCGATCCCGGCCGCCGCCCAGCCGTCGCGCGCCTCCGGGATCACACGGTCGATGATGCGCTCGACCACGGCGCGCGGCGCGTGCGGCAGGACGCCGAGCTCGGGGCGCACGAGTCGCAGCGCCGGGGCCCACGGGCGCTTGCGCCGCCACGCCATCGAGGGAGCGAGGAGCGCGAGCCGCTGCAGGCGCTCGGGCGCGCGCAGGCCGACCTCGAGCGCGACGCGCCCGCCGAGGCTGTTGCCGATCAGGTCCGCGCGGTCGAGCTCCAGCGCGTCGAGCAGCTGCACGATCGCTGTCGCGAACCAGCGCGCGTCGTAGGGCGCGCCGACCGGTTTGTCAGAGTCGCCGAACCCCGGGAGGTCGATCGCGATCACGCGGTGGCGATCGGCGAGCGCGGCGACTGTCGCCAGGAACGAGGCCTTCGTCGCGCCGAGCCCGTGGATCGCGATGACCGGCGGCCCGGTCCCGGCCTCGAGCAGCGAGATCCGGTGGTCGGGCGTCTTGACCGTGCGAAAGCGCAGCCGCCCCGTGTCCGTCATGCCGCTTGTCGCCGCGAGGAAGCCGACGCCCAGGTGCAGGTCGCGGCGCACCGTGAGCCGCCGAGCCCGGAACGCGTCCATCCCGCCGCGCACGTCCGACGCGATCCGCTCCCACGTGCGCTCGTCGGCGATCAGCGTGGCGTCGGCGTCGCCGTCGATCTCCTCCAGCCGCGCGCCGCCGATCAGCGAGCACGGCGTCCCACGCCCGGTCGGCCCCGACGACCAGCCGCACGCGGACGTCGTCGCGTTCGAGCGGCAGCACCTCGGGGTCATAGCGACCCACGAGCGTCCTCAGCGCGGTCGGCTGCATCGGGCAGAGATACCACCGCCGTAGGCTTCTCAGTCGTAATGGAGCTGCCCCCGCCAGGATTGCCGCCGCGGCCCGACCTGGGCCGAGTGAACATGAGCGTCGGCTTCGTGCTGTGGCCGACGCGCTTCCTGGACGCGTGCCAGGCCAAGTGCGGCGACTTCTTCACGCTGCACCCGCAGAAGGGGCGCTGGATCGTCGTGACGGCCGACCCGGCGACGATCAAAGAGGTCTTCACCGGCGATCCGAACCTGCTGCACGCGGGCGCAGGCAACGTCCCGCTGCAGCCGATCCTCGGCTCGCGCTCAGTGCTGCTGCTCGACGGCGCGGAGCACCTGCGCCAGCGGCGCCTGATGCTGCCGTCCTTCCACGGCGAGCGGATGCGGCTGTACGCCGACGTGATGCGCGCGGCGGCCGAACGTGCGATCGAGACGTGGCCGCGCGGGCGGCCGCTTCGACGTGCTGCCCAGCATGCAGGCGATCACGCTCGAGGTGATCCTGCGCGCGGTGTTCGGCATCAGCGAGCCCGAGCGCCGCGAGGAGGTCGGCGCGCCGCTGCGGGCGATGCTCGACATGGTCGCCAGCCGTCGGCGCGTGCTCGCGCTCGCGCTCACGGCGGGACGCACCGGGCCGCTGAGCCCGTGGGGCCGGTTCGTCGCCGCGCGCCGCCGCGCCGACGAGCTGCTGCACGCGGAGATCGCGGCGCGCCGCCGACCCGTCCGCGGCCGATCGCGACGACGTGTTCTCGTTGCTGCTCGCCGCGCGCGACGAGGACGGGAACGCGCTGTCGGACGAGGAGCTGCGCGACGAGCTGATGACGCTGCTCGTCGCGGGGCACGAGACGACCGCGACGGCGCTGGCATGGACGCTCGAGCGGCTCGCGCGCCATCCCGAGGCGCTGGCGGGCGTGGTGGCCGAGCAGCGCGCGGGCGGCGAGGAGCTGATCGACGCGACGATCAAGGAGACACTGCGGCTGCGCCCCGTCGTGCCCGCGGTCGCCCGGCAGCTGCAGGCGCCGATGACGTTCGGCGGCTGGGACCTGCCCGCCGGCGTGAACATCGCGCCGTCGATCTACCTGCTGCACCGCCGGCCGGACCTGTACCCGATCCGGTGGCGTTCCGGCCTCAGCGCTTCCTCGAGCGCTCGTACGGGACCTATGAGTGGATCCCGTTCGGCGGCGGCGTGCGCCGCTGCCTGGGCGCGAGCTTCGCACTGTTCGAAATGCGAATCGTGCTCTCAACGCTGCTGGAACGGGTAGAGGTGCAGTCGTGCCGCGGGGCGGGCGAGGCCGTGGCGCGCCGGGCGATCACCTTCGCCCCGGCGCGCGGCGGCCGCATCGCCGTCGCTTAGAAGATCTTCACCGCGCCGATGACGAGCAGGACGACGCAGAGCGCGAACACGGCGAGCGCGAAGCGCGGGATCCACACCTCGAGCGACTTGACGAGCGGCGCCGGCTCGTCGCGCTTGATCGGCTCGGGGGGCGGCGCCGGGACGACGACGGTGCCGCTCGGCGGCTCGTCGGGAAGCTCGACCTCGCGCGCGGCGAGCTCGTCACGGGCGTGGGCGAGCTCGTGCTGGGCGGCGTCGCGCTCGATGCGCGCGTTGTCGTAGGACGCCTCGGCCGCCGCGCGCCGCTCGCGCTCGTCATCGAGGCGCGCCCGCGCGTTGTCGCGCTCGGCGCGAGCTCGGTCGACCTCGGCGCGCAGCTCGGCGAGCTGGTCGCCCGCCCCGTCGTCGGCGGGCTCCGCGTCGGGCGCCGCCGCGCGCGCCGCGTCGCGTTCGGACTCCGTCTCGGCGAGCCGCTTCGTCAGCATGTCGATCTGCTCGCGCAGGAACGTGATCTCCGACTCGAGCCGGTGGCGGCGCTCCTCCTCGAGTGCGAGCGGGTCGGGCTCGGGCGGGCCGAGCGGCTCGACCGGGACGCCGGGCGACGTGAGCGCCACCGCGACGCTTGGCGCGACCGCCAGCTCCGCGAGCGTGGTGTCGATGTCGGCGGCGTCGCCGTCCCACGGGAACTCGGCGATCCAGGTCTGGCCCTCCTCGGGCATCCACGGCTTGTGGTCGAGCACCGCGAGCACGCGTCGATCGCCGATGGTCAGCGTCGGGCGCATGAAGCGCATGCCGCGCACGTCGGACCAGCGTCCGAGCACGCGCAGACGACCACCAGACTGCTCGAACTGCTCGAGCTCGAACTGACTCACGTGGCTGAGGGTACCCTCCGGCCCCCCGCCATGCCCTCGGTTCCACGGTTACCGCTCGTCCCCGACCCGCTGCGGCGCATCCACGTCCGGCGCGACCTTGCGTCGATCACGACGTGCGGGCCGGAGATCGATCCGGCCGAGGTCGGGCTCGACGAGAACGCCGTCGAGCGCATGTGGCGGGCGGCGCGCGATCTCTACCGAAGCGGGGTGCACCCGGCGCTGCAGCTGTGCGTTCGACGCCACGGGGAGGTCGTGATCGACCGCGCGATCGGGCATGCGCGCGGCAACGGCCCGGCGGACGATCGCGACAGCGAGCGCGTGCTCGCCACGCCCGACACGCCGTTCTGCGTGTTCTCGGCGTCGAAGGCGATCACCGCGATGGTCGTGCACAAGCTGCACGAGCGCGGCGTGCTGGACATCTCCGATCGCGTGGCCGAGTACATCCCCGAGTACGCGGTGCATGGCAAGGAGTCGACGACGATCGCGCATGTCCTCGCCCACCGCGCCGGGGTCCCGACGCTCCCGCGCGAGGCGCTGGACATCGAGTACATCGCGGATCGCGAGCACGTGATCCAGGTGATCGCGGCGTCCAAGCCGATGGTCAAGCCCGGCACCGTGCTCGCCTACCACGCCGTCTCGGGCGGCTTCATCCTCGGCGAGATCGTCCACCGCGTCACCGGCCGCACGATTCGCGACGTGCTCGCCGAGGAGTTCCTCGACCCGCTCGGCTTTCGCTGGATGAACTACGGCGTGGCGGCGGAGAACCTCGACCTGGTCGGGCTGAACTACGTGACCGGGCCGCCGCTGCTGCCGCCGCTGTCGAACCTCGTCTCGCGCGCGCTCGGCAACCCGATCGACAAGGTCGTCGAGCTGTCCAACGATCCGCGCTTCCTTGACGGCGGTCGTGCCGGCGGCGAACATCGTCACCAACGCGAACGAGCTCTCGCGCTTCTTCGAGATCTTCCGCGCCGGCGGCGAGCTCGACGGCGTGCGCGTGATGGAGCCCGAGACGATCGCGCGGGCGCTGACCGAGCAGTCGCGCCTGGAGATCGACCTGTCGCTCGGCTTCCCGACGCGGTTCAGCCTCGGGCTGATGCTCGGCGCGAAGGTCCTGAGCCTCTACGGGCGCGATACCGACCAGGCCTTCGGCCACCTCGGGCTGATCAACATCATGGGCTGGGCCGATCCCGAGCGCGGCCTGTCCGCGGCGCTGATCACGAGCGGCAAGCCGATGCTCTACCCCGAGCTCCCCCGGTTCTTCGGTGTGATGCAGACGATCACGTCAAAGGTTCCGAAGCTCTGAGCGCGAATACGCGCGCATGAGCGACGAACGCAACACGAGCGGAAGCATTCCGCCGCCGGGCTTCGGCGAACCGAAGGCTCCGCAGCCGCCCGCCCCCACTCCGGAGCCCGATCCGGAGCCGGCGCCGCCCGCCGTCGAGCAGCCCGTCGAGCCGGAGCCCGAGCCGCCCGCCCCCGAGCCGGAGCCCGAGCCCGAGCCGCCGGCCTACGAGCCGCCCGTGCCCGAGCCCGAGCCCATCGCCGCCGAACCCACCTACGAGCCGGACCCCGAGCCCGCGTACGAGGCACCCGCGCCCGAACCCGAACCCGAGCCCGCGCCCGAGCCGCCGGCCTACGAGCCCCCGGCGCCCGAGCCCGAGCCCGTCGCCGCCGAACCCACCTACGAGCCCCCCGCGCCCGAGCCCACCTACGAGCCCGAACCCGCGTACGAGCCGGCTCCCGCCTACGAGCCGGATCCCGAGCCCGCCTACGAGGCGCCCGCCGCCGAACCCGAGCCGGTCGCTGCCGAGCCAGAGCCCGTCGCCGCCGAACCCACTGACGAGCCGCCGGCCCCCGAGCCGGAACCAGCACCGCCCGCCCCGGAGCCCGTCGCTGCCCAGCCGCCGCCGCCGGCGGACGGCCCCGATCCGAAGATGGTGGCCGACATGCTGCGCGGCTACGCCGAAGACATCACGTCGATCTCCGCGCGCCTCGATCGCTTTGGCTCCAACGCGCCGGTCGTCGCCGACACCGCCCGCGACCAGGCAACTGCCCTCTCGCGCATCGCCAGCGAACTCCTCGCCGCAGCCGACGACCTCGGCTAGCTGCCAAAAGGGTCAGACCCCGATGTCACCCGTGACATTCGGGTCTGACCCCAGTGTCACGGGTGCTGCATCCAGCGGCGCGCGGTTCTGATGCTGCAGTCCAGCGCCCCGGCAATCTCGCGGGTCGAGTAGCCGCACTCGCTTCGAAGGCGTTCCAACTGGGCCGCTCGTTCTGCCGGCGAGAAGTAAGGCAGGCTCACAGCCAGGTCGACGAGTGGGTCGCGACTGGGAATGGCAATGAGGTCGAGGTACGGACGGATGCCAAATCCGTCTCCCGCGCCTAAGAGCGACAGCGCGCGACCGACGGCGACACGCCGGCCAGGCACCTCTCCGACCAGTTCCCGATGCGAACTCCACGGCCATTGCGCCGGCGCCAGGCAGAACTGGGCGTCGACTGGATTCAGGTTGATGTATCGGACCGTGGCGTGCAGATAGCGGTCGGTCGTGATCGATCGTGACCAGAATCGCGTGCCAAAGACGCAGCCGTCGCGCGAGTGTCGCTCGTTGAAGGCGCGGGCGTACTTGCCGTTGAGGTGCTGCATCCCTTCCGAGAGGTTCGCGCCGCGAAGCTCGATGAGCAGGTGGTAGTGGTTGCCCATCAGGCAGTACGAAAGGCACGACCACCCGAACCGCTCCGCGACGCGATCGAACTCGGAGAGGAAGCACAACCAGTCCTGGTCGTCGCGAAACAGCTGCTGCCGGACAGCGCCGCGGGACCCCACGTGGTGGATCGAGCCGGGTTCCACAATCCGATGAGGGCGAGCCATGCGCCCTTCGTAATACGTCCGACCCCGCACGGCCGCCCTGGGGTGACATTTGGGTCAGACCCTTTTGTCACCCGTGACATTGGGGTCTGACCCCTTTGCCGCCACGCTTCTTCGCAGGGGGCACGCCGCGTCTAGTTGCAGACCGCGCAGCGCCCGAGCTCGCACGAGCACGAGGGCACGGGGCCGGCGGCGCGCGCCGGGCGCCAGCGCTCGAGCCAGCGGCGCGCGCTCGGCTCGGTCCGGTCGCCGGGCCACCAGGCCAGCACGCGCGCTGGAAGCGCCGGATCAGCGGTCTGCGTGTCCGCCTCGTCACGGGCCGTGACGGTGGCGATGTGCTCGCGGATGCGGTCTTCGTCGCGCATGGTCTGGTGGGTGTAGTACCCACCAGACCATCGACGTGACCTGATTCATCCTTGAATCTCAGGCGCGCTGCGGCACCTTTGAGATGGCCTCCTGGTAGAGACCCATCATGCGAGCGACGCCGTCGTTGGCATAGCCCGTCTGGTGGCTGAGCCCGTCCACGATCAGTTGGGCGTCGATCGTGTTGCGCACGAACTCCTCGTCCTCCTGAACCGCCGCGAGCTGCTCGGCGGTCCCGAAGATCTCGATGAAGCCATCCAGGCTGCCGTTGGGATTGAGCAGGACGACGTCGAACTTGTCGATGCGCCCGTCCTGCTGCATGCGCCCGAGGATGCCGAGCGCCTCGTTGAACACCTCGAGCGAGCGTTCCTCCGCGCCGCGTACGGTCTGGCCCCAACTGATGAAGAGGACGCGGTCGGCCATGCCGACCTCCCTTCGATATGCGGCCCGGCCCGTCGCCGGGCCTGTCCGTTCCGACTCTCTCACCTGGCACCAGCCGGGGCAAGCTAGGTTCACCCCGTGTACCACCACGTCCTGTGCGCGTACGACGGCACGCCCGGCTGCGGAGGCCGCGCTGAGCGAGGCGATCGACCTCGCGTCGGCGATGCGCGCGCGGCTGGCGATCGTGAGCGTGGTCGAGAAGCCGCCGGCCGGGGTCGCCGCGGCGGGCGTCGACCCCGCGGCGCTCGGCGAAGGCGCTGGAGCGCGAGGCCGGCGACCGCCTGCGTGCCGCCGCCGACCGCGTCCCCGACGACGTCCCGCTCACGACGCTGCTGCGCGCCGGCCACGCCGCCAAGGAGATCCTCAGGGCGGCCGACGAGGTCCGCGCCGACGTCCTCGTGCTCGGCACGCGCGGTCGCAGCCGCGTCGCGTCGAACCTGTTCGGCTCCGTCGCGGCCGGCGTCCACTACCACTCGCGCCTGCCGATGCTCGTGGTCTCGCAGCCCGCCGCAGACTGAACCGGCGCACGCCCCGCGCCGCACTGGCATTGTCCGGACGTGATGCTCCGGAAAGCGTTGCCATGCACAACCCTGCTCGCGCTCATGCTGATGAGCGCGCCCGCGCTCGCCCATGTCGAGCGCGCCTCCTACTGGCCCGACCCAGCGCCCGACTGCACGATCAAGCCGTGCACCGGCGGCGCGGTCCCCAAGGCGCGCTCGCTCGCCTCGGCGCTCAACACGAAGCCGCCCGGCTCCACGCGCGTCGTCTGCAAGCCCGACTCGCTCAAGCTGCTCAACGCCTCCATCAAGAGCGCGCGCAAGCACGGCTACGACATCCGCCCCACCGACCACCGTCGCTTCAGCAAGAAGGCCGCCGAAGAAGCTCAAGAGCACGAACGCGAAGCTGTTCAAGCGCTGCCGCTTCCACGACATCCAGCCCGCGGTCACGGCCTCGCACAACAACGACCGCGTCGTCGTGATGCCCGGCCTCTACACCGAGCCGGCATCGCGCGCCAAGCCGACGAACGACCCAGCGTGCGCGCAGGACAAGATCAACAACGAGCGGTCCGCGGGCGCGGTCTCCTACGCGTACCAGGCGCACTGCCCCAACGACCAGAACCTGATCGCCGTCCTCGGGCGCGCGACCGGCCCGGGCAAGGACCCGGACCCGCCGCTGGAGGACCGCCACAACATCCCGAACCTCGGGCCATGCATCCGCTGCAACCTGCAGCTGGAGGGCTCGGGCGTCAGCGCTGACGACGTCGTCGTCGACGCCGGCAACGCCGCCGCCGGCAACGGCCCGCCGATCAATCCCGCCAAGGACGTCGGCATCCGCGTCGACCGCGCGGACGGGTTCGTGCTGCGCAACATGACCGTGCGCCACGCCAAGGAGCACGACATCTACATCCTCGAGTCCGACGGCTACCTGCTCGATCGCTTCAAGGTCTACTGGGGCGGCGAGTACGGCGTGCTGACGTTCGTCGAGGACCACGGCCTGATGCAGAACTGCGACGCCGCGGGCACGAGCGACTCCGGCCTGTACCCCGGCGCCGGCGCCGACACGGGCACCGAGCGCGACACGAAGTACTACCCCGAGTTCCGCTACAGCCAGGAGATCCGCTACTGCGACTCCCACCACAACCTGGCCGGCTACTCGGGCACGGACGGCAACGCCACCCACGTCCACCACAACAACTTCTACGACAACGCGCTGGGCTTCACGACCGACGTCTTCACGGCGCCGGGCCACCCGGGTTCCCCCAGGACTCCGACCTCGTCGAGTACAACAACTTCTACTCGAACAACTTCAACGTCTATGACCCGAAGTCGGGCATCAACGCCGCCGAGCCGGAGCCCGTCGGGACAGGCCTGTGGATCGCGGGCGGCAACCACAACATCGTCCGGTTCAACCACTTCTACGACAACTGGCGCCGCGGGACGATGATCTTCGCCGCGCCCGACGCGACGATCTGCGGCCCGGCGATCGGCACGCCGGTCACGGGCTGCGACCCGTCGAAGTTCTCGACGTCGTACGACAACCTGTCCTACGGCAACGTCATGGGCGTCTCGCCCGACGGCAAGGTGCTGCCGAACGGGACGGACTTCTGGTGGGACAGCTACCCCACGAACACGGGCAACTGCTGGTACCAGAACCGCCCCGCGCCCGGTGCGTCGATCACGACGTCGCCGAGCCCGCTGCCGGACTGCAGCGACGGCAAGGACCCGAGCTCGAGCATGGGCACCGGCGATCCCGGCAACGAGGGCGAGCTGGCCGGCTGCCTCCTGGCGATCGAAAGCGGCCAGGGCTACAACCCGGACCTCTGCCCGTGGTTCAAGCAGCCGCCGAAGCCCGGCAGCCCCGGCGCGCGCGAGCAGGAGGCGGCGCTCAAGGAGCGCCAGCGCCAGGCGTTCCTGGACTACTGCGGGCGCAACCCGACCAACGCGACGTGCGTGCCGTTCGTCAAGCCGCTGGGTGGGCTATGAGGCGAGCGGCGATCGCCGCAGGCTGCTGCGCGCCGCGCTCGCGGCGGGCTGCGGTGGCGGCGGCCCGGGCGAGCGGGCAGCCGGCTCGAAGGCCCCGCCGATCCCGCTGGCGACGTTCAACTGCGGCCAGTGGAGCGCGGCGCGCGCAGACATCCGCCAGACGGTGATCGACGAGCTGCATCACTTCTACGGCGGCCCGGTCTCGGGGCACCGGCGCACGAAGGCCTACGGGACCGTGCTGACCGACGACCAGGCGACCACGCTGTTCGACAGCTACTGCGCCCAGCCGTTCGCCGGCAACTTCACGCTGTACAAGCTCTACGCGCGCTCGGCGGCGTTCGGCGGCACGGCTCCCTAGGGCGCGTCCGCAGCCTCACGCACCGCTGAACGCGCGCTCTGCGGCTCTTCGCCGAGCCCGCTGATCAGGTCCACCGCCATCGACCTGATCTGGCCGACGAGCACGTTGACCGACAGCGTCGATGTCTCGTCGAGCGCGTGCGTGGCGATCGCCCCCGCGCGCAGCGCGAGCCGGCGGGCCTCGGCGCGCCCTTCCGGATCCTCCAGCCCGGCCGCCAGCGCGTGGACGCCGGCGCCCAGCTCGCGCAGCGCCTCCGGAATGGCCTCGGGCACCGGGTCGCCGATTTCGACCGCGCGCATCGCGCCCCGCGCGAGCACGCGCAGGTTGCGCACCGCCAGGTCCATCCGCGTCGCGGCCGTCGCATAGAGCTCCACCTCGCCGCGCGCGCGCCACCGTGGCGGCGCCATGCGGACGATCTCCTGCCCCGCCTGAACGGCCTCCGTCCAGTGGCCGTCACGATCGATCTCACGCGCGCGCACAAGAATGGCGCGCACCTCGCCCACGTCGCAATGCTCCAGCGCACCCGCGAGGCGCTGCAGGATCGCCTCGACCTGTTCGAGCACGGCGGACGCCGAGCGGCGGATGTCGCGCAGCGGGTCGGCCGGCAACAGCGACGTGATCCCCAGCGCGACGAGCCCGCCGATCATCGCGTCGGCGAAGCGCTGGCCCGACAGGCCGCTGCCGGGTGGCTGAACCGTGACCACCAGTGCGGCGGAGACGCCCGCCTGGGTGACGAACAGCGGGCCGGCGTCCAGCAGCACGGCGATCGACATCGCCAGCAGCGTCACGAGCAGCAGCTGCCAGGTCCCGCTGCCGATCGCGCCGACCGCCAGGTCGGCGACGGCGATCCCCACGGCGACGCCGACGACCAGCTCGACCGCGCGCCGCGAGCGCTGCGCGTGCGTCGTGCCGATCGCGATGATCGCCGACAGCGGCGCGAAGATCGGGCGGGTGTGACCGAGGACGTCCGACGCGATCTCCCATGCGGCGGCCGTCGCAAGCGCCGACTGCAACAGCAGCGGCGCGCGCGAGCGCAGGCGCCGGAGGCGCTCGCCGAGGGGCTGGGCCATTGGGGCAGACTCTCACGCTGGGTACGCTGGGACGATGAGCGCCCCACGCGACCCCGAGGAGCTCGGCACCACGACCGAGCCCGCGCACGCCGCAATCGCCGATGAGGCGACGGTCGGCGCCGTGCACCTGACCGTCGCCGATGTCCAGCGGTCGGTGGAGTACTACCGCACCCAGATCGGACTGACCGCGATCGAGCAGGGCGCGGGCGAGGCGTCGCTGGGCACCGGCGGCAGCGAGCTGCTGCATCTCGTAGAGCACTCCGGCGCCGGGCCGTCCGGCGGCTACACCGGCCTGTACCACTTCGCGCTGCTCGTGCCGCAGCGGATCCACCTCGCGACGTGGCTTGCCCACGCCGCGCGTGACCGCGTCGGCATGACCGGCATGTCGGATCACTTCGTCAGCGAGGCGCTCTACCTGCGCGACCCGGACGGCCACGGCATCGAGATCTACTGGGACCGCCCGCGCGCGGGCTGGGAGGGTCGCGTGGCCGGGGGCATGACGACGCTGCCGCTCGACGTCGACTCGATCCTCAACGAGCTCGACGACCCGGCGACGACGCCGTTCGACGGCCTGCCCGACGGCACCGTCATGGGCCACATCCACCTCAAGGTCTCCGAGGTGGAAGCGACCGTCGGCTTCTATCGCGACGTCCTGGGCTTCGCGCTGATGGCGCAGCTCGGCCCGATGGCGGCGTTCCTCGCGGCCGGCGGCTACCACCATCACCTCGGCGCGAACACCTGGGAGAGCGCCGGCGCCCTCGCGCCGCCGGAGGGCAGCGCCGCGCTGCGCCACGCCACGATCGTCCTGCCCGATGACGCCGAGCGCGAGCGGGTGGTGAGCCGGGTCGAACACGCCGGCTTCAACGTCGTCGACCACGGCGGCGAACCGCTCGTGCGCGACCCGTCGGGCAACGCGCTGGTCCTCGCGCTCGCTTAGGCGAGCCCGCCCGGCCAGGAGCGCGCGCCGAGCTCCCGCGACACGCCGCGCGCGGCCTCGGTGACCGCGGGCGCGAGCCCCTTCGCAACTGTCCGCGGGATCAGGCGCTCGGTGTCGCCGACGACGCCGATCGCGCCGACGGCGTGGCCGAGGTGATCGAAGATCGGCCCCGCGACGCTCGACTCCCCGAGCACCGCCTCGTCGCGCTCGCGGGCCACGCCGCGCTCGCGGATCGTGGCGAACTCCGCGCGCAGCTCGCGCTCACCGAGCGTCCGTCCCGTCAGCTTCGGCAACGGCTCGGCGGTGAGGTCGTCGACCGCAGCCGGTGTGAACGCGAGGATCGCCTTCCCCAGCGCGCTCGCGTGGACGGGGAGCTGTGCACCCACCTCGAGGATCTGCAGCGTCGCATCGGGGCGGAAGACGTGGTGGACCACGATCACGCTCGGACCGTGCATCACCCCGACGCGCACCGCGGCGTCGGCGCGCGCCGCGAGCCGCTCGGCGTGCACGAGCGAGCGACCGCGCAGCTCGTTGAGGTCCAGATACGAGTTGCCGAGCTGCAGCAGGCCGGCGCCGAGCTGGTACTTGCCCGAGTCGCGGTCCTGCTCGACGAAGCCGTTGGCCTGAAGGGTCTGCAGCAGACCGTGGACCGTGGGCACTGCGAGGTCCAGGCGCGTCGCCAGCTCGGTCACGCCGAGGCGCCGCGGGCCGCTCGCCAGCGTCCTCAGGATCTTCGCGGCGCGATCGATCGACTGGATCCCGCCGCGCCTCGTTGAAGGTTTCGTATTCGGCATTGTCGAATCGTGTTCGATGGTTTAGAGTAGCAGCGGACCCAGCGCCGGAGGAGATCGTGGTCGGAATCGTCGTCGTATCACATAGCCCGGAGCTCGCCTCCGGCCTCGCCGAGCTCGCAGCGCAGATGGCCGGGCCGGACGTCCGGATCGAGCACGCCGGCGGCACGTCCGACGGCACGCTCGGCACCGACGAGGGACGCGTGCGCGACGCGATCCGCCGCGCCGACGGTGGCGACGGCGTGGTCATCCTCGGTGACCTGGGCAGCGCGATCCTCACGATCCGCCACGTCCTGGACTCGCGCGCGAACAACCACGCCACGCTGATCGACGCGCCGATCGTCGAGGGCACCGTCGCGGCGGCCGTCATGGCCTCCGCCGGGAGCAGCCTCCAAGACGTCGTGAGCGCCGCCGAGGAGGCACGCAGTGCTCGCAAGCTCTGAGGTCATCGTCGCCCTGCCTGACGACGTCGCGCTGCATGCGCGTCCGGCGGCGCAGTTCGTCCGGACCGCCGTCGGGTTCGCCTCCGACATCGCGATCGCGGTCAACGGCCGGGAGGCCGACGCGAAGAGCCTGCTCGCCGTCCTCGCGCTGGGCGCGGAGGGCGGGACGGAGCTACGACTGACCGCCAGCGGCGACGACGCGCCGCTCGCGCTCGACGCCCTGCGCGACTGCATCGCCGCCTTCGACTGACGCAAGGCGCTGCGCGATCGGCGCGAGCAGCGCCTGAACCTCGTCGGGCGACGTCGCCCACAACGCGCGCGCTGCGAGGTCCGAGACCTCGCGGTGATCGAGGTCGCGCACCCACGCCCGCACCGCACCGACGCGCGAGGCGCCGACGCTCAGCTCGTCCACGCCGAGCCCCACCAGCAGCGGCACCCCGACGGGGTCCGAGGCTGCCTCGCCGCAGACCTCGACGCGGATGCCGACGCGGTGCGCGGCCCGCACGGTCGCGGCGATCGCGCCGAGCACGCGCGGGTGGTGGGCCATGCTGCACCCGGGCGCGAAGCGATCGACGCCCAGCACCGCGGCGGCGAGATCGTTGGTGCCAATGCTCATGAAGGCCGCGTGATGGGCGAGGAGGTGCGCCGCGCACGCGGCCTCCGGCGTCTCCACCATCGGGCCCAGCGGCGGCACGGGCAAGCCGACCGCGCCCGCGGCATCGGCGAGCGCCTCCGCCGTCGCGGCCAGCTCGACCGGCGACTGCACCATCGGCGCGAGGACGCGCAGCTCGCTGTGCACGCCGGCCCGGATGATCGCGCGCAGCTGCGCGCGCAGCGACTCGGGCGCGCCGAGCAGCAGCTCGATCCCGCGGCGGGGATCGCCGGCCAGGAACGGCGGCGTCTTGTCCGCGCCGAAGTCGAGCACGCGGACGGTCGCGGGAAGCGCACCCAGCCCGTCGAGGATCGGCGCGAGCTGACGGACGTGATCGTCCTCCGACGGCCACGTGGTCGCGTCGAGGAATCCAAGCTCCGTGCGCAGCAGCCCGATGCCCTCCGCACCCGCTTCGAGCGCGAGCTCCAGCTCCGCGACGCCGGCGACGTTCGCCAGCACGGTGACCCGGTGCCCGTCGACAGTCTCGGCCGGAAGGTCGCGCATGCTCCGGGCGCGCGCACGCGCCTGCTCGCCGCGGTCGACGGCCGAACGCGCGGCGTCGGCCCGCTCGGGCGACGGAGACTCGACGACCAGGCCGGCGGTGCCATCGACGATCACGAGCTCGCCGGCGCCGAGCGCGAGCGCGTCGCCCCCAAGCCCGGCCACGAGCGGGACGCCGAGGCCGCGTGCCACGATCGCCGCGTGCGCGGTGGCGCCGCCACCTGCGAGCACGATCCCGCGGACGCCTTCGCCCAGCTCGGCGACGTCGGCAGGCCCGAGATCCTCGGCGACGAGGATCTCGTCACGGCCCTCGACGGTCACGTGGCCCGCGTCGGGAACGACGTGCAGCGCGGCGCGCCGACCGAGGCTGCGAACGTCGTCGGCACGCGCGGCGAGCATCGGATCCGGTAGCGCGGCGAGCAGGTCCGCCTGCGTTCGGCAGGCTTCGAGAATCGCGTCCGCCGCCGTCCGGCCCTGCTCGCGCACGAGCCGGCCGACGATCTGCGCGAGCGACGGGTCGCGCGCCATGAGCGCCCCGGTGGCGACGATCTCGGCGTCGTCCGCGCGGCCCTCGGCCGTCAGCCGCTCGGCGAGCGTCTTCGAGGTCCCGGGCGGCACGCTCGAACGCAGCCAGCGCGCGCTCCAGCTCCGCGGCGCGGTGCTCCAGCGCGATCTGCTCGCCGCTGGGCCCGATCGCCGCAAGCTTGCGCACGACGCCGACGGCGATGCCGGGCGCCGCGGGGACGCCGCGCAGCTCTCGCCCCGCCATCGCTACGCCTCGCCCGCGACGGCCTCGTGCAGCGCGCGCACGATCAGCGCCGCGGAGGTCGCTCCGGGGTCCTGATGGCCGATCGAGCGCTCGCCCAGGTACGACGCGCGGCCCTTGCGCGCCTGCATCGGGACGGTCGCCGCCGCGCCCTCTTCGGCCGCGGCTGCCGCGGCGTCCGTCGCCTCCGAGATCGACGCACCCGCGGCCAGCCGCTCGCGCAGAGCGGTGGTCGCGGGCCCGAGCGCGTCGACCATCGTCTTGTCACCCGGCGCGGCGGCGCCGAGGTCGACGACCGCGGCCAGCGCGGCGTCGAGGGCATCGGCGAGCGCTTCGCCGTCGAAGGACTCGGCGTCGCCGAGCGAACGGCCCGCCGCGCGCAGCGCGGAGCCCCACAGCGGCCCGCTGGCGCCGCCGACGGTCGACACGAGCGTCTTGCCCGCAAGGATCAGCACGCGGCCGGGCGGAAGGTTCTCCCCCTGCCCGGCCAGCGCCTTGCCGACGGCCGCGAACCCGCGGGTCATGTTGATCCCGTGGTCACCGTCGCCGATCGCAGCATCGAGCTGCGTCAGGTAGTCGGCGCGCTCGCCGACCGCGGCCTCAGCCGCGGTCAGCCAGGTGATGACGGTTCGGTCGCGCACGGCGGCGTCGGTGGACACCCGCGCTCACGCTCCCCAGCGCAGCGCGGCGGTGTGGACGGGAGCATCCCACAGCTGCTCCAGCTCCTCGTCGAGTTCGAGCAGCGTCAGCGACGCGCCCGCCATCTCGAGCGAGGTGATGTAGCTGCCGACCAGGTTGCGCGCGGGCTCGAGCCCGGCGTCGCGCAGCTGCGTCTCGATCTCGTGGTAGAGCAGGTAGAGCTCGATCTGCGGCGTGCCGCCCATGCCGTTGACGAACGGGAGCACGCGCGCGCCGCTCGCAGGCGACGAGGTCGCTCAGCACGGCCTCGACCATCACGGTCGCGATGTCGTGTGCGGAGCCCAGCGCCTCACGGCGCCGCCCCGGCTCACCGTGGATGCCGATGCCCAGCTCGATCTCGCCATCGGGCAGGTCGAAGATCGGCTTGCCCGCAGCCGGCGGCGTGCACGACGACAGCGCGACGCCGAACGAGCGCGAGCGCTCGTTGACACGCCGCGCGATCCCCGCGACGGCGGCGAGGTCGTCGCCCCGCTCGGCGGCCGCGCCCGCGATCTTCTCCAGCAGGACGGTCGCGCCGACGCCGCGGCGGCCCGCGGTGTAGAGCGAGTCCTGCACGGCGACGTCGTCGTCGACCAGCACGGACTCGACGCCGATCCCCTCGTCCGCGGCGTCCTCGGCCGCGAGCTTGAAGTTCATGACGTCGCCCGTGTAGTTCTTGACGATGTGCACGACGCCTGCGCCGCCGTCGACGGCCTTGGTCGCGGCGAGCATCTGGTCGGGCACCGGCGAGGTGAACACCTCGCCCGGGCAGGCTGCGTCGAGCATCCCGAGCCCGACAAACCCGCCGTGCAGCGGCTCGTGACCCGAGCCGCCGCCGGAGATCAGGGCGACCTTGCCCTGCACCGGCGCGCCGGCACGAACCACGATCTGCGCGTCGGCGTCGTAGCGCAGGATGTCTCCGTGCGCCGCTGCGAGGCCGGCGAGCGACTCGCGGACCAGGTCAGCCGGGTCGTTGAGGAACTTCTTCATCGGTGCTGTTGCGGTGGTGGCCATGCTGATCCTCTCAGTGCGTCGCGGCGGTGGTCGGGGAGGCGGTGTGGCCGAAGTCGTCGGGGTGGCTGACGGCCTCGGCAATCGGCATCTCGACGACGCGCGGCGTTGTCATGAAGTCGTACGCGAACGCCGCGAGCGCGGAACCGACGAGCCCGGGCAGCACATAGACGGGGATCAGCTGGTTCCAGTGGGTGGTCCCGTTGCCGATCGCCGAGATCAGCTCGGGCCCGAAGGCGCGCGCCGGGTTCAGCGAGGCGCCGGTGATCGGGCCGACGACCATGATGATCGCGACGACCACCCCGCCGATCACGATGCCGGCGAAGTCGCCGGGCGAGCGCGAGTCGACGATCCCGAGGATCGCGTACATGAGCATGAACGTCCCGATGCCCTCGGCGAAGATCGCCGACGCCCAGGTCGTCGTGTCCTGGTTGAAGGACGTCTGCCCCATCCCCAGGTCGATGCCGCTGTGCGCGAAGACGGCCCAGATGCCGAGTGCGCCAAGGACGGCCCCGACGATCTGCGCGCCCCAGTACGCGGGAACCTCGCGCCAGGGGAAGCGCTTGGTGGACTGCGAGCGCAAAGGTGACCGCTGGATTGATGTGACAGCCCGAGACCTTGCCGATGGCGTAGACGAGCGCCGTGATGATCAGCCCGAAGGCGAACGAGATGCCGAGCAGGTCCGCGCCGGTGACGGCGGGCGTGGACTTGCCCGCGAGCGTCAGGGTGGCCACGACCGAGCCGGGGCCGACAAGGACGAGCAGGGCGGTGCCGAGCGTTTCGGCGAAGGCGCGCTGCGGCAGGGTGTGCTCCTGCATGAGATGACCTCTCCTCTCAACTGCTGATACGTATTCGACAATGTCGAATACAATTCGGCGCGAACATACTCCCGTGCCCGGGCGCTGTCAAGCAACTTCCGGACTCAGGGGTCTGTCCCCTCAGTCCAGGGCGGCGCGGCAGGCGCGCCAGAGGGCCGCTGCTTCGGCGGCCGGCGCCTCGGCGCCCTTGAAGGCGCTCGAGTTCCAGATCGGATCGGGTCCGGGAGGCGTCCAGGGCGCGACGTAGGCGTACGGCTCCGCGTGCAGGTCGTCTCCGGGCGAGACGCCATACGCGGCGCGCCGGCCCGTGGCCTCGTCGCCCAGCTCGATCGCGACATCGAAGTGCTCGGGCCAGAGGTGGATCTCCGATGCGGCCTCGTCCGGGCGGGCCTCGGCGATCAGGGCCTCGAGCGCGGCGGTGCCGTCGGCCCATGCCTGGGCCAGCACGCTCGCGGCGTCCGCATCGATCCTCAGCGGCTCGTCGCTGAGCGCCTGCGCGTTCTCCAACCCGATGAAGAGCGCCGCAGCGCGCAACGACGTGACCGCCTGCTCCGCGCCATCGGCGCGCACGACGTCCATCCCGCTCACCCCCACCCACCCGCCGCCGGGCAGCTCGGGCGTGCCGAACCCGCCCGGCCGCGCCTGCAACGCGATCTCGTTGCCGGTCGCCTGCACGCGCAACGGGCTGATGACGTGCTCGGCGAGCGAATGGAGCGCCAGGCGCGTCGCGACCAGGTCCATCAGATGAGCTCGGGGTCGGCCATGACCTCGCCGAGCGCACCGCAGAGCTCGGCGTAGCGGGAGAAGTCCGGGGTGTGCAGCGTCGTCTGCCACACGTCCCAGTCGCCGGCGCCCTGATGCGGGCAGCGGTTGCTCAGCGCCGCGTACCACCCGTCGTAATGGGTGAGCGCGAAGCTGTGCGGACCGGCGGCAACGGTCTTCACGCGGCCCTCGGGCAGCTCGTCGGGGCCAAGCACGCGGTGCCAGGTCAACGCCGGATCGGCCATCGCCCGACAAGCGTCCCACGGAACGGGTGGGGCGTTACAGGGCGAACTGATGGGAGCGTCACGAACCACCCCGGTCGGGAGACGTTGGATCCCATGATCCCGCCGGCCGTCCGCGAACTGCTCGACGCCCCCAACTACGTGCACCTCTCGACCCTCAAGCGCGACGGCACGCCGCGCAACTGGGTCGTGTGGGCCGGGCTCGAGGACGAGCACGTGTTGATCTGCACGACGGACCACTCGATGAAGGCCACGCACATGCGGCGCGACCCGCGCGTCGGACTGTCCGTGATCGACCTCGAGAACCCCTACCGAATGGCATCCATGCAGGGCCGCGTCGTCGAGGTCCGCAACGACGAGGGCTGCCGGTACATGGACCCGATCGCGATCAAGTACACCGGTGCGCCGTTCCCCAGCCGCGGCTCGGATCGCACCTGCTTCGTCATCGAGATCGACAGGGCCTGGCAGACGACGCTGGGCTTCGTGCACGAGCCGGGCGCGGCAGCCGCCTAGCTGGGCTCCAGCGCCAGCGCCGTCACGACCCTTCGGCTCTGGGGCCCGGGCTGGTCCTGATTCGAATACGGGCGGTTGAGCAGATGACCGTGGTGAACGTGCGTCGTCGAGCCGCCGCCGTCGAGGTTGATCGCGCGCTCCGCCCCGAGATCGACCATGACGCCCGCGAGCTCGAGCATCGACAGGCCGGCGTCCACGCCGGTTCGCCGCCCGTCGCACGTGACCGCGATCAGCTCATCGCCGGTGAGTCCGAGCGCGGCACGCGGGTGACGCTCCTGTGTGATGTCCGAATCGAACTGCGCCGACCCCGCCGAGAAGCCTTCGTGGTCGGCCTCTCCGTCGAAGGCGATCTGTCCGTCAGCGACGAGCAGCGGGCCCGCCTGCAACAGGTCGCCCTCGGGACGCTCCGGCGCGCCATCGCGCGCGGCGATCTCGACGACGCCGTTCGCGCACACGACACAGCCACGGCGCCCGGCGTACTCCGGGGGCACGGGCTCGTGACGGCGCTGCCGGCCGTCGATCCAGACCTCGCCCAGCGGCCGATAGGGATCGCGCACGAAGAAGCCGCCGACGAGCGCCTCCGCGACGCCGGCGGACCGGCACCACACGTCGAGGCGCTGAGGGCGCCCGAACACCACGACGCGTAGGCGCGTGCGCCGGATCGGATGGCGCGTGGCGTACACGGTCGTGGTGCCGCCGTCGTCGAGACCTTGGCGCCAGAGGAGGTAGGTGATCGAGGATGCCATCAGAACGACAGACGACCGGCACGAGGAACGTCGCCACGACGAAGAACAACCGTAGCCGCCGCGAATGGTCGCCCGCCGGCAGAACTTATGCGCGCTTACGGATTCCTTGAACGTGGCGCAAGCGATCCGCCCGATCCTTGACTCCATGAACTACTTCTCCAGGGCGGGCTCCTTTGGAGCGGGGCTCGCCCTTGGCATCAGCGGCCTCGCCACGGTCGCGGTGCTTCATGCGAATCACAACCCCACTTCGAATTCGAAGCTGGCCCCGGCAAAGCCGGGGTCCATCAAGACCATCTCGAATAGCAACCCAGACACGGCCAAGCGCGTCTACGCGCACGCGAAGGACGCGGTCGCCTACATCAGCGCCAGCAGCAGCAGGGCCAGGCGACCGGCTCGGGCTTCGTCGTCTCCGCCGACGGCAAGATCGTCACCAACGAGCACGTCGTCGACGGCGCCCAGCAGGTGACCGTCAAGCTCGGCACGAGCGGCGCCGAGCTGCCCGCTCAGGTGCTCGCCGCCGACGCGTCCAAGGACCTCGCGCTGCTGCAGGTCGACACCGGCGGCAAGTCGTTGCACCCGCTGAAGCTCGGCGACTCGTCGAAGGTCCAGGTCGGCCAGACGGCGTACGCGATCGGCAACCCGTACGGCCTCGACCATACGTTCACGAGCGGGATCGTGTCGGCGCTCGGGCCGCGAGATCCAGGCGCCGGACGGCACCCCGATCGAGGGTGCGATCCAGACCGACGCTGCGATCAACCCCGGCAACTCGGGCGGCGCGCTGCTCGACGACCAGGGCAACGTGATCGGCGTCAACTCGCAGATCGCCAGCGCCGGCGTCGCCAACGGCGGCGAGGCCGGCAACGTCGGCATCGGCTTCGCGATCGCGTCGAATACGGTCGCGGACTTCGTCGCGAACCCGACCTCCACGCAGAGCACGGCGCCTGACACGCAGGCTGATCCCTACAGCCAGCAGGACCCGTACAGCCAGCAGGACCCGTACAGCCAGGCCGACCCGTACCAGCAGTCCCCGGACGGTGGGCTGGGGCTGCAGTCCCGCAGGGCTAGGCGGAACCAAGATCGAACGCCGCGCCGCGACGAAGTCCTGCAGCATCGCCTTGCCGCCGCTCGCGACGGGCTCGCCGTGCGCGAACAACAGCACGTCGAAGTCCTCGTCGAGCAGCGGCACGAGCCCTTCGACGATGTCGGCCTTGATCGCCTCGGGGTCGTCGCCGATGTACTGGTCCGGCGGGTGGCCGATCCCGCCGTAGTTCATGATCCCGTCGCCGAACGCGAGCACGCCTGCGCCGAGCGCGATGTGCAGCACCGCGTCGTCGGGGCAGATGCGGCCGAACGGGAGCACGCGGACGCCGGGCACGATCTCGTCGCCGGCGTCGTAGCCGCGGAGGTCCAGGTCCTCGCCCTCGAACTCATGCAGCCCGGAGCGGTGGACGAACACCGGCACGCCCAGGTCCGGCGCGCTGCGCCGGTGATGGCGAACGGTCAGGACAACCCGGTCGATGTCGCGATCGAGCCAGTCCGGGCCCTCGCCCTCGGGCAGCATCGGATCCAGGGCGGTGGCCGAGTCGGTGAGCAGGTAGGAGCTCACGTCCACGCCGATGTTGGGGTGCTTGGCCTTCCAGTGCAGGATGCCGGGGATCACGTCGTCCATGGCCGCGAGGCTACTCCGGGCGGCCGCCAGCGCGCCCGACGGCGCGCGCGGCCAGGCCGGTCGCACGTTCGAGCGCCGCCTCGGGCGATCCCGGCCACGCGCTGAGAAAGCCTGCCGCGAAAGCGTCGCCCGCGCCGGTCGTGTCGATCGCGTCGGAGTGCTCGGCCGGCGCATGGAGCGTCCGCGAGCCGCTCGTCCACGTCGCTCCGGCCGCGCCGCGCTTGATCACGATCTCGCGCACGCCGATGCCGCCCCCGAGGGCCTCCATCTCCTCCTCGTTGGCGAGCAGCAGATCCACGGGACCCGCCCACTCGAGAAAGTCCGGCGCCTGCTCGAGCGGCGCGGACGACGCGGCGTCGAGCGCGATTGGCATCTGCGCTTCACGCGCGCGTGCGAGCGCGGCCTGCGCCGCCGGGCGGCTGCGGTCGCGCAGCAGCGTGTAGCCCGACACGTACAGGACGTTGCCCGCAGTGAAGAGGTCATCGGGCAGGTCGCCCTCGGCGAGCCCGTCGTTCGCCCCGGCGTCGGGCAGCATCGTGCGCTCCGCATCCGCGTCGACGAGGACGACGCAGACGCCCGTGCGCTCGCCCATGGCCCGCGGCACGCGCAGGTCGACGCCGTCGAGCCCCGCGAGCGCGACATCCGCCAGCCCGTCGTCACCGACGCGCCCGACCAGCGCAACGTCGACCCCGGCGTGGGCGAGCCAGCGCGGCCACGTTGCCGCCCCCGCCACCGCCGCGCAGCCGCGTCCGCGCCGGCGTGTCGCTTCCGGGCGCCAGCGGCGCGTCGTGCGCCGCCACGACGTCGACATTCACGTCGCCGATGACGACGACGGTCACGCCGCCGCTGCCGCCACGGCGATCTCGCCGGCAAGCCTCGCGTTGCGCGTCACGAGCGTGATGTTGGCGCGCAGGCTGTCGCCGCCCGTGGCGCGATTGAGGCGGTCCAGCAGGAACGGCGTGATCGCCTTGCCGCGCACGCCCTCGTCCGCCGCGGCCGCCAGCGCCTCGTCGAGCACGCGGTCGTGCAGCGCCGGGTCCAGCTGCTCGTCCACCGGCAGCGGGTTTGCGACCAGCACGCCGCCGGGCGCGCCCACGTCGGCGCGGGCGCGCATGATCGCCGCGATCTCCGCCGCCGACTCCACGCGCCACGGGACCGGCTCGCCCGAATCGGCCAGGTAGAAGCCTGCAAGCCGGTCGGTCCGGTAACCGAGCACGGTGACCCCGAGCGTCTCGAGCCGTTCGAGCGTCGCGCCGGCGTCGAGGATCGACTTCACCCCGGCGCAGACGACGCAGATCGGCGTCTGGGCGAGTGCCACGAGGTCGGCCGACTCGTCGAAGCTCGCCGCGGCGTCGCGATGCACGCCGCCGATCCCGCCGGTTGCGAAGACGCCGATCTCAGCGCGGTGGGCGAGGTGCGCCGTCGCCGCCACCGTCGTCGCCCCGTCGCCGCCGCGAGCGCAGACGACCGGCAGGTCGCGAACCGAGCACTTGGCGACGTCGCCGCCGGTGCCGATGCGCTCGAGCCCGGCGTCGTCCAGTCCGATGTGGACCTCGCCGCCCAGCACCGCGATCGTCGCGGGGACCGCGCCCGCGGCGCGGACCGCCGCCTCGATCTCCCCCGCCACGCGGAGGTTGTCGGGCGCCGGCAGCCCGTGGGCGATGATCGTGCTCTCGAGCGCGACCACCGCCTCTCCGCCCTCGATGGCCGCCTGCACCTCGTCTGACACTTGCACGGCCGGGAGGCTAACGGCCGCTATCAACGACGCGGTGTCGTAGATTGATTACTATGCGTCGTCGTAGTCATGCCACGAGAGCGCTACACCGAGGATGAACGGGTTCCGGGAGCCTTCGAGGGCGAAACCGTCACGCGCCGGCGATTCATGACGCTGTCGGCCCACGGCGCCGGAGCGATCGCCACCGCCGCGATCACGATCCCCGCGCTGGGCTTCGCCATCGGCCCGCTGTTCACACGCCTGCCGGTGATGTGGCAGCCGATCGGCCGCGCCGACGACATCCCCGACGACACCTTCATCACAGCGGTGATCCGCCTGACCCCGGACGCCATCGGAGAGGCCAATCGCAGCACCGTCTTCGTGCGGCGGCGCGACCCGCGCATCGACACCGAGCCGATCGATCGCTTCACGCATTTCATCGCCATCAGCTCGCGCTGCGTGCACGTCGGTTGCCCGGTCGGCTACAAGGACGCGGCCAAGTCGTTCGTCTGCCCCTGCCACGGCGGCGTGTACGACTTCCGCGGCCGGCGCATCGGCGGCCCGCCCCCGCGCCCGTTGGATCGCTTCCTCACGCGCGTCCGTCGCGGCATGGTCGAGATCGGGCCGCGCTTCAGCTTGAACAGCAGCCTGAAGCGCTACCCGCCGCGTGACCCCGGCGAACCGCTCGACGGCATCGGCCCGATCCTGTATCCGCCGCGGCCGTCGACGGCAAAGCTGCCCAAGCCGTGATCTACGATGGGACGTCGTATGTCTGCTCCCCCGCCGCTCGCCGAGCTCGAAACCGAAGTCATGGACGAGATGTGGCGCCTGCGGCGCGCAACGGTTCGCGAGCTGATGGATGCCGTCAACGCCGGCTCACGCAAGCCGCGCGCGTATACGACGTACATGACGATCATGGTGCGGCTCGAGACCAAGGGGCTGCTCGAGCGCGAGCGCCAGGGCAAGACCGACACGTATTGGCCGCGCCTGGACCGGGAGGCATACCTGGAGCAGCGCGCACAGGCCGAGGTCCAGCAGCTGGTCGCCGAGTACGGCGACCACGCGCTCGTGCATTTCGCACGCGCGATGCAGACCCTCGACCCTGCGCGCATGCGCGCGCTGCGCCGCCTTGCCTCGAGCGAGTAGGACGACCAGCGCCGCCGGCCGCGCCGCGCGCGCCTACCGGCTGGGCACCGGCCTGGCCGCCACCGGACTGCTGCTGACCGTCGCCGCCGTCGCCGCGGCGCTGTCGGACCTGTCGGTCAGCTCGCGGCCCTCGCACGTCGTATCGACGGCCGGGATCCAGGTCGCCCTCCCGTCCGCCAACGTCGCCGCGGTCTTGCTCCTTGTCCTGCAACGCTCGGGATCGCCGTGATGCTCGCGGTCGTGCGCGGGATGTTCGTGATCGCCCGGGCCCATCGCCGGCTGCGACAGGTCCTTCCCGTCGTCGGGCCGTTGCGCGACGACGCGGACGTCGCCGTCATCGCGCACGACGGCGTTCAGGCGTTCTGCGCCGGCCTGCTGCGCCCACGGATCTATATCTCGTCGGGCGCCCTGCGCGAACTCGGCGAAGCCGAGCTCGACGCCGTTCTGGCGCATGAGCGGATGCACCGAGCGCGTCGCGACCCGTTGCGGATCGTGACCGTCAGGCTGCTCGGCGAGGCGCTGTTCTTCGCACCGGCCGTGCGGTCGCTCGCGCGCCGCTACGCCACGCTCGCCGAGATCGCCGCCGATGACCATGCCCTGGCCGCCGTCGGCGGCGACGCATCGGTGGTGGCAGCCGCGATGCTCGCGTTCGATGGAGGCGTGGCGCCCGAGCGCGCCGATCACATCCTCGGAAGCCCTGGAGACTGGACGCTGCCTCTGGCCATCATCGGGATGAGCGTGGCCGGGGTCGCCGCCCTGGGCCTGCTCGTCTGGCAGCTGGGCCGGCACGCGGTGCTCCAGACGACGCTCGGTCTGCCGGTGTTGTCGGCGGCACCGTGCGTGATCGTGCTCGCGCTCGTCCCCGTGTCGGCGGTCGCGCTCGGCATGTGGGCCTCGCGCAGGTTCTGACATCGCATCGGCCCGGGAAGGACCGGGCGCTCGTGGCGTCTAGAGAGGTATGTCCGGGACCTACTACACGCCATAGGAGATACACATGTCCCTGTTGCAGCGCGTGAGCGCGCGCCTCATCGCGCCACTCGCCGTCCTCGCCGCCGTCGCCGTGGGAGCCGCCGCGCTCGCGCTCGCCGACACCGGTTCCCCCACCGCCACGGCAGCTCGTGCCGTCACGGTGCAGCTGCGCCACGGCTCGCTCGGTCGCTACCTGGTCGACGCGCGCGGCCGCACGCTGTACCTGTTCGAGAAGGATCGCGGCGGCCGCAGTGCCTGCTACGGCGGCTGTGCGTCGGTGTGGCCGCCGCTCGTCGCCGGCGGCCACGTCGCGCATGGTGCCGGCGTGAGCGCCGCCAAGCTCGGCACGGTGAAGCGCCGGGGCGGCGGCCGGCAGGTCACCTACGGCGGGCACCCGCTGTACTTCTACGCGGGCGATTCCCGGGCCGGGCAGACCCGCGGAGAGGGCCTCAACCAGTTCGGCGCGAAGTGGTACGTGCTCGCCGCCAGCGGCAACAAGATCGACCGGGACTGAGGCGCGATGAAGCGACTTGCACTCGCCGCGATGGCAGCAGGCCTCGTCGCGGCCTCGCCCGCGGCCGCACAGCAGCCCGCCACCACGCCGAACGCGGTGGTCGTCGTGGAACCGCACCCTGCTGCGGATCCTGCGCACACCGGGCGCACAGCCCGCGACGATCCACCCCACGCGCAGCTTCGCGCTGCTGCACGCCGCGATCCTCGACGCGGTGGAGGCGCCGCCCGGGGCCTCGCGTCCCGCGGCGGCGACCGTCGCCGGCCACGACGTCCTGACCGCGCTGTACCCCGCGATGCGCCCGGCGCTCGACGAGCAGGAGCAGCGCGAGCTCGCGTCCGTGCGCTCCGCACCGGCTCGGGCCAGGGGCGCACAGGCGGGCGCTGAGGCTGCCGAGCGCCTGCTGGCGCTCCGGGCCAACGACGGCGCCGACGCGACGCCGCCCGCGTACGTGTCGACCGGTCTGCCCGGGGACTTCCGGCCGACCCCGCCCGCACTGGCGGCACCGGTGTTCACCCATTGGGCGGCCGTGCACCCCTGGGTCCTGCAGTCCGCGGACCAGTTCCGGCCGCCCCCACCGCCGGCCCTCTCCAGCCAGCGCTACGCCGACGCCATCGCCGAGGTGCAGTCGCTCGGGCGTGACAGCTCCACCACGCGCACGGCGGACCAGACCCAGGTCGCGCGCTTCTGGGCGGCGCCGATCCAGAACTACTGGAACGAGATCGCCCAGACCGCCGTGCTCGCCCGCCCCGCGGGGCTCGTGCACGACGCCCGGGTGTTCGCCGCGCTCAACCTGAGCATCGCGGACGGCGTCATCGCCTTCTATGACGCCAAGTACGCGTATCGGCTGTGGCGCCCGATCACCGCGATCCGGGAGACCAGCGATCCGACATGGACGCCGCTGGCCGCCACGCCGGCTGATCCGAGCTACCCCGGCGCGCACAGCGTCGTCAGCGCGGCGGCAGCGGAGGTCCTGGACACCGCGTTCGGCGACCGCTTCGGATTCACGGTCAGCTCCGAGGCGCTCCCCGGCGTGACGCGCAGCTTCCCGAGCTTCGCGGCCGCTGTCGACGAGGCCGGGCGCAGCCGCATCTACGCAGGCGTCCACACGCTGCTCGACGACGACGCGGGGCGCGCGCTCGGCCGTAGCGTGGCGGGCTACGTGCTGGCGCACGCCCTCACGAGAACGGTCGGGTGAGGCTCACAGCACCGGGCCGGCATCCCCGGCGGCCGCGCACCACCGCGCGGTCGTCGGGGGTGAGCATCAGACTTCGAGTCCTCGGCACTACGCCGCTTCCAGCTCCGCGGGCGTCTGGTCGCGCTTCGTGACCGTCAGGAACATCACGAGCGCGAGGATGCAGCCCAGGAAGATGTAGCTCGTCCCGGTCGTGCCGAGGCCCAGGCCGCCGTACTTGTGGCTCTTCTGCGACATGAAGTCGCCGATCGAGGCGCCCAGCGGGCGGGTCAGGATGTACGCCATCCAGAACGCCAGCACGGCGTTGAGCTTCAGCGCGTAGTGCGCCGCCGTGATGAGCGCGATCGCGCCGCCCCAGATGGCGATCGACGGGCCGTAGCCGAGGCTGAACTTCTCGGCCACGAGATCGCCGGCGGCGGTGCCGAGCGCGAACGTGAAGAGGATCGTCAGCCAGTAGAAGCCCTCACGACGCGAGGTGAAGATCGTGTGGATCGACAGCGTGCGCTCGACGGCGAACCAGACGGCGAACACGATCGCGAGGATGGCCGCGAAGATCGGCGTGGTCGTCGTGAGCGGGACGTTGTGCAGATCGGTCATGTTGTCCGTGATGAGCGTGCCGAACACGCTGATCACGACGACGACCGCCCAGTAGACGGTCGGCACATAACGACGCAGGCGCAACTGGGCCAGCAGCAGCACGGCCAGCAGCGCGCCGGCGAAGTACGTGGTGTTGACCAGGCCGAAGCCGAGGTTGTCGTTGAGGTAGTCCGCCGCCGTCTCGCCGACGGTGGTGCACATGATCTTGATGACCCAGAAGAAGAGGGTCACCTCCGGGACCTTGTTCAGCATCTTCCTGCCGAGCGAGGACGCGGTTCGTGGTTGGGCGATGGTGCTCATGGCCCCAGCGTGGGCCCGGCGCATGACGGCTACCTGACTGCGTGACCGACCGCGGGCAGCTCGAGCACGAAGCACCCGCCCGGGCCCGGTCCGGCGACGACGTCGCCGCCGCACGAGCGTGCCAGCCGGCGCGCGAGCGGCAGCCCGAGCCCCGCGCCGTCGGACGACTCGCGGTCACCGCGCACGCCGGGATCGAAGGCCCGCTCCCCCAGCTGCGGATCCAGCCCGGGACCGTCGTCGCGGACCGCGACGCGCACGCGGGCGGCGTCGCCCGACACCTCCAGGACGACCGCCGATCGCGCGTGGCGTCGTGCGTTGTCGACGAGCGGCGTGAGCGCGCGGCGGACGACGTCGGGCTCGCCCTCAGCCGGCGCCACCGGCTGCGGAACTCGCACCTCGACGTCCTCGATCTCCGCAGCGAGCGCTGCCAGGTCGACGGATCCCGCGGTCGGGTCGAGCTCGCGCCGCGCGACCGCCATCAGCGTGTCGATCGCGTCGTTCAGCCGCGACGTGTCGTCGACGACCGCTCGCAGCGCCTCCTCGCGCTCCGTCACCGCGTCGGTGCCGCGCGCTGCGAGCGCCAGCTCGGCACGCCCGCGCAGGCCGGCGATCGGGGTGCGCAGCTCATGGGCCACCTCGCTGGCAAACCGCTGCTCATGGCGCCGCGACGCGGCGATGCGCGCGAGCAGCCCGTCCAGCGTGGCCGCCAGGCCGGTCAGCTCGTCACGGGCCGGCCCGAGATCGAAGCGCCGGTCAAGGTCGTGCGCGCCCCAGTCCTCGGCGTTCGCCGTCATCTGCGCGACGGGTCGCAGCGCGCCTTCGAGGGCTCCGCGGGTCGCCAGGCCGCCGGCGAGCAGCACGAGCGCGGCAAACACGAGCGAGCCGATGAGCACCTCGTGCTGCAGGTCCTCCAGCTGCTCCATCGAGTACCCGGCGACGACGGCGCCGACCCGCCGGCCCGAACTGGGCTCGATCACCGGGGCGACGCGCAGGCGCACGTCGCCGGGGCCATCGCGCTCGCGTCTGCCGCCCTGCCTGCCCAGGGCGACGGCCGCGCGGTCCAGCGCGGCGGACACGCCCGTCGGGCGTTCGACCACGCGCGTGCCGTCGAGGACCCACGACCGGCGATCGAGCGCCCGGTCGTTGGGCGTCTCGCTGATGCGCACCCCCGCCGGTGTGATGCGCAGGGCGGCGAGCTGCGCCTCGGTGCGGCCCTTCAGGACGCTCGTCGCCTGCGTGCGCACTCCCGAGCGCAAGAGGATGTTCCCGACGACGAGCAGCGCGCCGAGCCCGACCGCCATCGTCAGCAGCGACACGCCGAGCAGCCGCGTGCGGAGGCTCACCGCAGCGTGTACCCCACGCCACGCACCGTCTCGACGGCCTGCGGCGCGCCGCCGTCGCGCAGCTTGCGCCGGATGCGCGCGATGTAGGCGTCAAGCGTGTTGTCGTGCACGATCGCGCCGTCGGGCCATGCCGCCGCGAACGAGCTCGCCACGGCGCAGCACCTGCCGGGCCGCCCGGCGAGCGCCGCCAGCACGCGAAACTCGGTCGGCGTCAACGCCACGCTCTCCTCGCCGATCCTGACCGCGTGCTCCCCGGGGTCGAGCACGACGCCCTCGCTCGAGGGCTCGCTCGCCACGTCGCCCGCCCGCCGCAACAGCGCGTGGATGCGCACGACCAGCTCGCCCAGCGAGAACGGCTTCGTCAGGTAGTCGTCGCCGCCGGCGTGAACCCGCTGATCCGGTCGGGCACCGCGTCGCGCGCGGTGAGGAAGAGCACCGGGCTGCGCAGCCCGCGCGCGCGGAGCGCCTGGCAGACGTCGCGCCCGTCGGCATCGGGCAGCCCGATGTCGAGGACGAGCACGTCGGGCGGGTCGTCGGCGAACGTCCGCACGGCCTCGGTGCCCGACGCCGTCGCGCGGACGATCAGCCCCTCGCGCTCCAGCGCCTTGCGAAGGACGCCGCGCAGCGCGTCGTCGTCCTCGCAGACGCCCGCTGTGGCTCCGGGCCGCATGGCTAGTCGTGACCCACCGTCGTCACCGGCAGCCCGAGGTGGCCGACCCGGTGCGCGAGATCGACATGCAGCCATCGCTCGATCGAGTGCGGCGCCACCGACAACATGATCTCGTCGAACGGCTCGTCATGCAGCATCTCCTCGATCGCCGCCATCGGATCGTGGCGCAGCGAGATCCGGCCGCGGACGGCATCGTCGGCCGCATCCTGGATGTCGATCAGCGCGCGCATGAGCACGCGCTCGGCCTCATCCACCTTGTCGCGGCGCTCGGGATGGAACGGGTGCCAGTCGACCGGCGCGGGGTTCGGGACCAGCACGCGGAACTGCGCCGGGCCGCTGTTCACGCGCTCGCGAATGGCTCGAAGCAGAGCGGGCGTGGCGGCGGTCCGGTCGGTCACGACCGGACGCGAGCGGCTTCGTCAGATCCATCCGGCGCCCAACTGTCGCGGGTGCTGCCTGACCGCAACCTGAACGGCCAGGCAGCGACGCGCCGATTACTTCACGGTGAACGACACCGTCCTGGCGCTCGATTGCCGGCGGCATCGAAGGCGACCCGCGCAGCTGCATCTTCACCGCGCGCGTGCCCTTGAGCTCGTCGAGGGCTTCAGCGTGACCGTCCGCGTGCCGCCCGCGCGCGATAGGAGCCGCGAGGCGAGCACGAGGTTGGCCAGCTTCGCGATCGTCACCTTGCGCGGCGTGGCGAGCAGCGCGATCTGCCGCGGCGATCGGACTCGTCGGCTCCGATCTTGACCCTCCAGGCCCCTGTTGAACGCCTTGCGCTTGACCGTCTTGGCGATGCCGCCGACGGTGAGCTCGGCGGGCTGGTCGTGTCCGACATCGTCCCCGGTGTCGTGCTGGGCGGTGTCACGGGCGGCGTCGTGACGGGCGGCGCGGCGGTGAACGGCGACTCGAACGCGCCGATGTCGCACGCGTTGCCGGCGGGGCGCGCGACGCCCCGCTGGTCGCTCGCCGAGCACCCGGCGCCAGCGTCGACCGCCGGGCTGCCGGACTGCAGCGCGCGCGTGTCGGTGGGTCCGCCGTTGTCCGCAAGGGCGGCCAGCAGCGGATCGACACCGGCGTGATCGCTGCTCGCGTGGAAGCCGCAGGTCCCGTCGGAGTCGAGGTTGTGACCGCTGCTGTCGATCGCGCCCGCGCAGTTGCCGTTGATGCCCGGATCGGCGACGATCGTGTTCGCCAGCCTCAGCAGCCCGAACGTGTTCTCGTCATGGGCCTGGTTGATGACGTTGTCGCCGCCGGAGTGCGATCGCCCCGGGCGCAATGCGGTTGCCGGCGATCGTCGAGTCGACGATGCTCGTGGCGCCGCGATTGGAGAACCCGCCCGTGATCGCGACCGGCGCCTGCGGGCCGGCCGGGAGCGCGGTGTTCTGCGCAATCGTGCTGTGGCTGATCAGCATGAAGCTCGCGTCGGCAGAGTTGGCCAGTCCTCCGACCGCGAGTGCCGAGTTCCGTGCCACCAGGCTGGCCAGCAGCTCGACCGCGCCGCCGTTCTGAAACAGGCCCAGCCCGGCGTTGTCGACCAGCGCCACGCGCGTGAGCGTCAACGGCCTCGCGTCGTCGACATACACGGCCGCAACAAGGTTGCCCGCGGCCGAGTTGCGGACGGTGAGGTCCGACACCGTCACGGCCTCGCTCGCGCTGACGATGAGCGGCTCCTGGCTCGTCCCGCCGCCGTCGATCGCCGTCGAGCGCGCGCCGGCGCCGGTGATCGTCACCGATTCCGTGATCGGGACCTGATTCGTCGCGACGTTGTACGTGGTCGCGCCGAGCGTGATGTCGTCGTGGCCGCTGTTGGCATTGGCCTGCGTGATCGCGCTGCGCAGTGAGCAGTCGTCCGCGATGCCGGGATCGCAGGCGCCGGTCCCGGGATCGTCGTCCGTCTTGTCGACCACGAACTGCGCGGCCGAAGCGGTTGGCGCACAGCAGTGCGCAGATCACGGCGCCAAGCGCCGTTCCCCTCGTGGAGCTGGACATGTGCGGACTCTGCACATTGTCGGGACGCGGGTCAATGCGGCAATGTCGAGAGTGGGTCGGTGGCTCCGACCACGGGAAAACGACCCTTAGGAGCGCTGTGACGGGCCGCTGGCGGAGGCCAAGGAGCACTTCGGCGGATGCCTGCTGCTCGAGTGCGAGAGCATCGAGCGCGCAGCGGGGCCGGACGGCGGGAGAATGGGCCCTCGACTGGACCGGCTGGTGGGGCGACGATCCGCGCGCGCGAGCCGCTGACGATGCAGGGCGGCACGACGTCCACGTTCGTCACAGACGGGATCGAGTCGGCGCTCGAGCAGGCGCCAGGTGCGGAAAACGCGGATGTCAGGCGGCCTGGGATCCCGAGACGCTCCGAGCAACTCGCGCCACAGCGCCTGGTAGGGTAGCGCCGCCCCGCCGCGC
>CAWCEB010000173.1:0-29070 GCA_963794105.1 uncultured Actinomycetes bacterium
CTTTTGACCTGCCGGCGGTGGTGATCGTCGGCCAGGCGCACACGCACTTGATCGACGGCATCGCTCGTTGGTCCAGGCGGCGGTGCCGCTGTTCGACGGGGCGCGGAACCGTCGACGTGGACGGTACAGCCGGCGCCGGGGTCCTGGCCCGTGCGGCGTCGCACAGCGCAGCCCGTGCGAGGACAGTCCTGGCGCGCTCTGCGCAAGCCCGCCGGCGGCGAGGTCCGGCGCCGCCGCCTGACGCACTCTCCCGGGCCCGTCGCTCGCACTCGGCGCCACTCGTCTGCCTCACGCACCGCCGCGAAGTCTGCCTTCGCAAGACGCGCCGCTCCAGGAGCTGCGCCGAGGCGGTGCAAGCACGGGCTCCACCAACGTCGAACCCATGTCGTCCTGGCGGCCTCGTTCCGTTCGTGCTCGGCCGCGTGTTAGTGCTGCGGCGAGCGGCTGGATAGGATCAAGGCGCTCGTGCCCGTGAAGGCGCGCACCGGCGAGGCCGGAAACCCCGGCAACGACACTCCTCGTTCGTCACGGTCGACCTCCCGGCTCCGCTAGAGACTCGACCCCGCTGACTGTCCTGCGCACTCGGGGTCCGCGAACTCCACACGCGCATGCAAGGAGGGCGGCGAAGCGCGGCCGCTGCGCGCGCTCGGCGCAGGCCGCTCGATCTCTTCTTCCCGCCCTCGGCCGACGGGCTCTCGGTCACGTGCGTCTCTGTCTGTGCTTTCGGCGTTCAACGTCGTCGTCGCCGAACGTGTCGGGCCCACCCAAGGACCTGACGCTGATGGGCTGCTGCGGCTGATCTGCCATGCACTCCGGCGGCGCCGTTCCTGCACGGCGATGCGCCTCGATCGGAGTCATGTCCTATGGGGCGGGGCGGCTGGGGCCGGACCACGCCGACGCCGAGGTCACGCCCATGCGGCTCGAGGTCGCACGGGACCTCGAGCAGGCCCTCTTACGCCGCGGATCGGGCATCGCTAGCAGGCCCCGACGCCGTGGCGCGAGCGTGCCGCGGAGCGCCGGCGCGGCGTCTTCAGAGCGCGCGAAACGGTAGACCGGGCCCTCTAAGCAGGGCGACGTACACGCGCCCGCCGTGCGTCCTTTCGCTGACGATGCATAGGCTCTGTCAGTGCGCAATGCTCAGCGCCCGGCTTTTGCGGCCACCTGCCAGCTCCCACCCCAGCCAGCCGCCCCTTGGCTACCCCGAGCATGTAGCGGCCGAGAGCGAGCCCAGCGCCCGGTCGCGAACGACGTAGCCGCCGGTGATCGAGCACCACCCGCGCTGTGCGGTCTTCGTCACGCGGAAACGACCGCGCCCGGCGCGCGGCTCGTCGAAGTTGCGCCGCGCGCCCTCCCACGCGCGCCAGCCGAAGTTCACGCCGCGCGCGGCGCCCTGCGTGCGGAAGTCGACCTCCTCGACGTGGTTCTGGCCGACGTCGCCGATCACGATGTCGCCGGTGCTGCGGTCGAACGAGAAGCGCCACGGGTTGCGCAGGCCGTAGGCGTAGATCGCGGCTCCGCGCCCGCCCGCCCGACGAACGGGTTCGTCGCCGGGATCGCGTAGGCCGCCGCCCGAGGCCGCGGATCGATCCGCAGGATCTTGCCGAGCAGCGTGCCGAGGTTCTGCGCGTTGCCGTCGGCGCCGTGCTGGTCGTCCCCGCCGCCGCCGTCGCCGAGGCCCGATGTAGAGCAGCCGTCGGGACCGAACTGCGAGCTGGCCGCCGTTGTGGTTGGGCTCGCTGTCGGCCTGGACGAGGACGCGCCTGGCGGATCCGGCATCGGCGCGGTCCGGCGACGGGCGCGCGCAACTCGTCGATCTCCTCGTCGCCGTTCGGCGGTCCGTGTAGTAGACCCAGAAGCGATCGCGACGTCGCGTAGTCGCGCGCGAACGCCATCGACAGCAGCCCCTGCTCGCCGCCGCTCACGACGCGCGAGCTGATGTCCAGGAACGGCCGCGCGAGCTGCTTGCCTCCGCGCACGACCCGGATCTGGCCGCCCTGCTCGGACGACCAGCACTCGCCGCGGTCGCCCGGAGGCGACGTCACGAAGACCGGGACTGTCGAAGTCGCCCACCTTGACGAGGCAGCGCACGTCGAGCTCTGCGCCGGCGTCCCGGCGGGCTGGGTCGACGCGTCGCCGTTCAGCCGCCGCATGCCGAGACGACGATGATGGCGGCGAGCAGCGGGACAACGCTGCGAACCGTGGTGCGCATCCCGTCGAGGATGCGAGAGCATGAGCCAGCGAGAGGTCGACGTGATCGTGATCGGAGCCGGGCCCGGCGGGCGAGGTCGTCGCCGGGCGCCTCGGCGAGGGCGGGTCTCGGAGGTCGCGATCGTCGAAGAGCGACCTCGTCGGCGGCGAGTGCTCGTTCTACGCGTGCATGCCGTCCAAGGCGCTGCTGCGCCCGGCGAGGCGCTGGCCGAGGCGCGCCGCGTGCCGGGCGCGCCCGAGGCGGTCACCGGCGAGCTCGACGTCGCCGCCGTGCTCGACCGCCGCGACGAGGTCATCCACGACCTCGACGACGCGCGCAGCTCCCATGGCTCGAGGAGCGCGGCGTCGAGCTCGTCCGCGGGCACGGCCGCCTCGACGGGCGAGCGCGCGTCGCCGTCGGGACGACGAGCTCGTGGCGCGCCGCGCCGTCGTCGTCGCGACCGGCAGCGGCGCCGCTGATCCCGCCGATCGACGGGCCTGGCCGAGGCGCGCCGTGGACGAACCGCGAGGCGACGACGGCGAAGACGGTCCCGGCGCGCTCGTCGTGCTCGGCGGCGGCGTCGTCGGCGTCGAGCTGGCGCAGGCGTTCGCCTCGCTCGGCTCCGACGTCACGCTCGTCGAGGGCGGCGACCGCGATGCTCGCCGCGCGAGGAGCCGTTCGCCGCGCGAGCAGGTCCCGAGGCGCTCGAGCAGCGCGGCGTCGACGTCATCCGGCGCGAAGGCGACCGCCGTGCACGCGCAACGGGAGCGTCGACGATGACGCTCGAGGACGGCACGGGCCGTCGAGCGGCGACGAGATCCTCGTCGCCGTCGGGCGCAGCGTGAACACCGACGGCCTCGGCCTCGAGACGATCGGCCTCGAGCCGGGCGAGCCGGTCGAGGTCGGCGACGACCTGCGCGTGCCGGGCACGACTGGCTCTACGCGATCGGCGACGCCAACGGCCGCGTCGCTGCTGACGCACATGGGCAAGTACCAGGGCCGCCTGGCCGCCGACCACATCCTCGGCAAGCGCGGTCGAGCTGCGCTCCGACGGCGCGCAGTCGCCGCGCGTGATCTTCACCGACCCGCAGGTCGCGGCGGTCGGCCACACCGAGGCCAGCGCACGCGAGGCCGGGCTGAACATCAGGGTCGTCGAGGTCGGCGAGCGGCGCCAACGCCGGCGGCTCGTTCTACGGGCGCAACGCGCCGGGCACCGCACGGATCGTCGTCGACGAGGACCGCCGCGTCATCGTGGGCGCCACCTTCACCGGCCCCGACATCGGCGAGTCCATCCACGCGGCGACGATCGCGGTGGTCGCCGAGGTGCCGCTCGAGCGCCTCTGGCACGCCGTGCCGAGCTTCCCCACGCGCAGCGAGCTGTGGCTGCGGCTGCTCGAGAGCTATGGACTCTGATCAGGATCTGGTCGACCGACTTCGCGCCGGTGACCAGGACGCGTTCGCCGAGCTCGTCCGGCGCTACCACCGCCTGATGCTGCGCGTGGCGCGCGGCTACGTCCGCACGGACGCGGTCGCCGAGGAGGTCGTGCAGGAGGCGTGGCTCGCCGTCCTGCGCGGGATCGAGCGCTTCGAGGGCCGCTCGTCGTTCAAGACGTGGCTGCTGCGGATCGTCGCCAACCGCGCGATGACGTAGGGAGTCAAGGAGGCGCGCAGCGTCCCGTTCGCGTCGCTCGAGGACGACGACGACGACGCGCCGTCCGTGTCGCCGGAGCGCTTCCACCCCGCCGGCGAGCCCGGCGCAGGCGCCTGGTCGGCGCCCCCGGAGCCGTGGCCGGAGGACCGTGTGCTCGCCGCGGAGACGCGCGCCGTGATCGAGCAGGCGATCGACGAGCTGCCGGGCCTGCAGCGCGCCGTCGTTTCGATGCGCGACATCGAGGGCTGGTCCTCCGAGGAGGTCCAGGAGGCGCTCGGCATCACGGCCGCCAACCAGCGCGTGCTGCTGCACCGCGGCCGCCAGCGCGTGCGCGCGGCGCTCGAGGCCTACCTCTCGCCCTCCCAGTAGTCGACCGCCGACGACCGCTCGACGATCACGTGGTCGCGGCGGTCCCTGGGGTTGATCGAGATCTTGTCGCTGTCCGGGTAGACGACGGCGCCGGTGTCGCTCAGGTTCGCCCACATCAGCACGCGGGCGTCCACGTCGGCGAAGTTGCTCACCTGGTGGGCGCCGTCGGGACCCTCGCGAAAGGCCACGATGTCGCCCTCGCGCAGCTCGTCGGTGCCACCTGGGTGGCGAAGCGTCGGGCGGCCCTCGAGCACCAGGAGCCACTCCTCCTCGGCGTACTCGTAGTGGTACGGGCAGAGGTGCTGCCCTGGCCGGACGAGGTAGTGGGTGGCGCCGAGCTTGTCACCACCGACCTTGGGGCCTATGCGGTCGTACGCGGTCTTGAAGCCGTCGGGGTCGGTCTCGTCGTCGACGAACTCGGGCTCGTTGAGGTTGTATCGGCGCATGCGGCGAGCCTAGCTCGCCGCCGGCGTTCAACCCTGGAGCGTCCCGGTGAGCTGTCCGCGCAGCGAGGCGATCTCGGTGACGGCGACGCCGACGAAGGTCGCCGAAGCGGCGGCGATGTCGGCCTGCAGGTCGGCCATGTATGCGGGATCGGTGTCGAGCCCGGTCAGGCTTGCCAGCGCCCGCTCGGACTCCAGGAGCGCGATGCGCTCCCGCAGCTCCGCGGCGCCGTAGCCCGCTTCGATGTAGCTGCTGATTCCCATGGCAGCAACGTACGCTCGGCCGCGCTGCCAATCGTCGCTCTCCAGCACGATCTTGTGTCCTCCTCGCGGAGGATCTAGCGTGCCCGCAATGGACACCGAACAGACGATCCGTTCCCTCGCCGGCCTGCGCATGGCGGTCGGGATCTCCTCGTGGGCAACTCCGCGGCTGGCGGGCAAGGCCTTCGGGCTCAACGCCGACGACAACCCGCAATCGCCCTACCTCGCGCGGCTGTTCGGCATCCGCGACGTGGCGCTGGCGATCGGCGTGCTGACGACGACCGGAGCCTCACGGCGCCACTGGCTGACGCTCGGCGTGATGTGTGACGCGGCCGACGCCGCCGCAGGCGTCTTCGCCGGCCGCGGCGGCTACCTGCCCAAGGTTCCGACGGTGCTCGTCACCGGCGTCGCCGTGGCAGCTGCGGGCCTCGGCGCCGCGGCGCTGGCGGGCGACGACGGCGCCGCGCCCGCCTGAGAGTCCGTACGCGGCCTCGCTGCGTGCTTTGCGGGCTTTGCGTCGCGTTGGCGGCGCGCAGCGCGGTCGCGCAGGGTGACATTGGGGTCTGACCCTTTTGTCCCCGTTGTGGGCCGGATTCTCCGCGCATAGCGCGGTACATCCGGCCCAGAACCTCGCGCGTGGTGCGGACCCGTTCCCTCAATGCCCGAACCACGCCCCGCACACCGCCAACGCCCCGAACCGAACGCTGCACGCAACTCGGCCGGAGCACGTCGTCCGGCAGCGCGCCGCGCTACCTCTCGAGGACCTCGAAGGCGATGCCCGCGCGCTGCAGGCGCGCGATCAGCGCATCGCCCATCGCGACCGCGGTCGTGACCTGACCCGCGGTCTGCGGCAGGTCGTCCTGGGCCAGGCAGAGCGCGGACTCGGCGAGCATCTTCGACGTCTCGGTGTAGCCGGGGTCGCCGCCCGCCACCTCGTCACGACGCGCTTGCCGCCGCCCTCGCCGACGAAGCGCACCTTGAACCAGCCCTTGGCGCGCTCCTCGTCGGACGGCCCGTCACCTGGGCCGAGGCGCCCCATGAGCGCCTTGCGGATCGGAGGCACCTGCGCCGCGGCGAACAGCGAGGCCACGCCGCGCGACGCCGCCGACGGCGATCGGCAGCCGCTTCACGCCCGCATAGTGGCCGTAGGTGAAGTCCGGGCCGTAGCGCTCGAGCGCGCGCGCCGAGCGCGCGATCACCTGCGGGTCGATCGTCGGCATCGGCACCGCCCAGTACCCGAGCTCGCGATGCGGCTTGGCCGCCAGCCGCACGCGGCGCCCGTTCGCGCGACCGCCCTCGGCCTCGCGGCGATCGCTTGTGCGCCTGCTGGGTCTGGCGAACGCGCGAGAACGCCGTCATCGCCGAATGGAACGTGCCGCCCGACGGCTTGCCGCCGGCGCGCACGAAGCCGCGCACGTTCAGCGGCACGCCCTCGGGTAGCTGCTCGACGGTGAACAGCACGCCGAGGTCGTGCGGGATCGAGTCGAAGCCGCACGCATGCACGATCCGCGCGCCCGACTTCACCGCCTCCGCGTGGTGCTGGACGTACATGCGGTCGACGAACTCGGGCTCGCCCGTGAGGTCGACGTAGTCGGTGCCCTGCCGCGGCGCACGCGGCGACCAGCGGCTCGCCGTAGCTGACGTACGGGCCGACCGTGGTGATGACGACCCGGGCCGCCTCCGCGACCGACCGCAGCGACGCATCGTCGTTGACGTCCGCGTGCAGCAGCGGGACGTCGACGCCGAGGCGCTCCGACAGCGCCTCGAGCTTGGCGCGGTTGCGCCCGGCGAGCGCCCAGCGGACGCCGTCGCCGGCGTTGTGGGCCAGGTACTCGGCGGTCAGCGCGCCGGTGAACCCGGTCGCGCCGAAGAGGACGATGTCGTGCTCGCGCTCGGGCATGGCGGGGACTCTATGTCCCCGCGCCCGCGCACGGCGCGTTGCGGTCAGCGGTGATGCCGCTTCCTGTGGTGGCGCTTGCGCCTGTGCTTGCGCTTCTTCTTGGCCTTCGGCTTCGTCGCGCCCGGCTCGGGCTCGAACGCCTGCGGCACGAACCGCTGCACGAACGCGCGGATCGGTCCTTCGGCGACGCGCGCGTAGACCCCCGGCTTGCCCGGCTGCGCGCAGCCGTCACCGAAGCTCGTCGCGCCGACCAGCCGCAGCGACCGGTCGAGCGCCTTCGCGAGCAGCGGGCCGCCCGAGTCGCCCTGGCACGTGTCCGTGCCGCCCTGCGGGTAGCCGGCGCACAGCATCGAGCGGGCGTCGAACGATCCGGCGCCTGACGGGAAGCCGTTCGGGTAGGCCTTCGCGCAGTCGGCGTCGGATTGGATCGGCACCTGCGCGCGCTGCATCGTGTCGGGCGGCTGGGGCGCGTCCTGGGACGTCAGGCCGAAGCCGGCGATCGTGGCCGTCGTGCCGGCATCCCAGATGTGACGCTCACCGAGCGCCGCGATGTGCACGGGCGCGATGCTCGAGGCGTGGTCGAGTTGCAGCAGGGTGACGTCATTGCCGGTGCCGTTGGTCACCATGTAGTCGCTGTCGACCACGACCTGGGTCACCGCGTGATCCTCGGCGCCGGTGCCGTCGGCATGCACGCTGCCGAGCTTCACGTCGTAGGCGCTCGCGGGCAGGCCGACCGGCGTCGGTACGACCCCGCCCGTGAGGGAGCCGGTCAGCGAGCCGCAGTGACCGGCCGTCATCACCCAGTCAGCTGCGATCAGCGTCCCGGTGCACCCGAACGAGCCGCCGATCGAGATGTTCGCGACGTAGCGCAGCTGGCCGTCCGGGACCGGGGTCCCGCCCACCACTGCGCCTGCCGGGGCCGCCGCCGCGCACAGCGCGACGACCACGGCGATCGTTCCCGCAACGCGCCGCATCACCTTCGACCGTAGCGAAGACCGTCCCGCCGTGTCGCACCTCGCGCAGCTAGACTGAGCGCCCTCGGGGCGTGGCGCAGCCTGGTAGCGCGCACCGTTCGGGTCGGTGAGGTCCCCGGTTCAAATCCGGGCGCCCCGACTACCTCTCCCTCATGCCGTCGACCCGACCCGACGACGGCCACCACGAATGAACCCGCATGCAGAGGTCGAGCGCGTAGACGTCGGAGACGATGGGATCCGCATCCGCGGGCTGCTCGTCGGAGACGACGACGCGACGGAGCTCCTCGCGCGGCGCCGGTCCGACGGCCACGAGCTCACGGTGCCCGTCGCGCTGGACGGGCCCTCGTTCGACGTGACCGTCCCCTTCGAGGCGCTGGCGTGGCACGACGACGACGAGCCGGACTTCTGGGACCTCTACATCGGCCGGCTGCGTCTCGGGCGCCATCGCGACGGCGTCGCCGACAAGCGCCACGCGTACGTGTTCCCGCCGCACGATGCCGAGCAGCGGCGCTTCCGGCCGTTCTACACCACGCAGAACCACCTCTTCATCCGGACCGGTCCGGTCAGGCCCGGCAAGGCTCCCGCGCGCCAGCTGCCGCCTCAACCGGCGCGCCGCCGCATCGTCCCGCCCCACGAGCTGGCCGTGCACCGGCTCGCGCACGCGCTCGCGGGCATCGTCTTGCGCCGCCGGCCCCAGTCCGGCGAGCCGAAGGTCACGATCCTGATCGCCAACGCCTACGGGATGGGCGGCACCGTCCGCACCTGCCTGAACGTCGCGGGCTATCTGGCCCAGCGCCACAGGGTCGAGATCATCAGCGTCCACCGCCAGCGCGATCGCCCGTTCTTCCCGTTCCCGACCGGCGTGAAGGTGCGCGTCGTCGACGACCTGCGTGAGCGCCCGCTCGGGGGCAGGGCGGGCCGGATCCGCGACCTCCTGCGCCCCCACCGCAGCCGCCTCGTGTACCCCGGCGACCTCCGCTTCGCGCGCAGCTGCTCGCTGTGGACGGACCTGCTGCTGCTGCGCCAGCTGTGGACCGTGCGCCGGAGGCGTTGTGATGGGCACGCGCCCGGCGCTCAACCTCCTGGCCCCGGTGCTCGGCCGCAGAGGGATGACGGTGATCGGCCAGGAGCACATGAACCTCGAGACCCACACCCCCCAGCGCCAGGCGGAGATCGCGCGCCGCTACCCGGCGCTCGACGCCGTCACCGTCCTCACCGAGCGCGACCACGACACGTATGTGCGCGCGCTCGGCGCCACCGTGCGGCTCGAGCGGATCCCGAATGCCACGCCGGCGCTCGACGCCGATCGGCCCGCGCTCGATCGTCCAATCATCGTCGCCGCAGGCCGGCTCACGAGCCAGAAGGGCTTCGACCTGCTGATCCCCGCGTTCGCACAGGTCGCCGAGCGCCACCCCGACTGGACGCTGCGCATCTGCGGTGACGGGCCGCAGCGCAAGCCCCTCGAGCGACAGATCATGGCGCTCGGGCTGTCCAACAACGTCCTGCTGATGGGCCCGGTCGACCGCCTCGACCTCGAGATGTCGCAGGCGTCGATGTACGTGCTGAGCTCGCGCTTCGAGGGGCTCCCGATGGTGATGATCGAGGCCATGAGCCTGGGCCTGCCCGTGGTGAGCTTCGACTGCCCCACGGGCCCGCGCGAGGTCATCCAGAACGGCCGCAGCGGCGTGCTCGTCCCCGACGGTGACGTCGACGCCCTCGCCCAGGCGATGCTCGCCGTCATCGAGGACCCTGCACACCGCCGCGCACTCGGCGCGGGCGCGGCCGCGCGCGCCGCAGGACTTCGGGCTCGAGTCGATCGGGCCCCGCTGGGAGGCCCTGATCGCCGAGCTGTCTTCCTAACCGCCGCCGATGGCGCCGGTGACGGTGTTGACGGTCCCGTCGACGACGTCACCCGCCTTCGTGCCCGTGTCGGTCACGGTCGTGACGTCGGGAAGCGGCAGGCTGCCACTCGTCGATGTCGACGACGACGGGTCCAGCGCCGGTAGCGACGGCGTGCTCGTGCCACCGCTCGTCGGGCGCGAGCCGGTGCCGCCGGTGCCCGGCAGGCTGGGCGTGCTCGTGGGCGCCACCGAGGTGGACGGGGCGGCCGGCGTCGAGCCGCCGCTGGCCGTGGCACTCGTCGACGTGCCCGAGACGGGGCTCACGCTCGTGGTCGTCTTCGAGCGCCCCTTGGTCGAACGGTGTGCGCCCCGGCGGGTCTTGGCCGTCTTCAGCGCCGCCGTCGCTCCCTGTGCGGCCGCCGCCCGCTTGGCGGGAGCGCTTGCCGGGGCACGGTCACGCAACGAGTCGATCCCCCGCAGCGCGTTCGGCGGGCTTCCGGCATCCGCGTGGTTGACCGCGGCGCCCGCGCCGGCGCCCGCGATCGCGATCGTCGCGGCCGTGGCGGCCGCCTTGACCCAGCCCGCTGTGGACGGGTCCGAGACGGCCGAGGACCACTGCGCGATGGCCGGGGCGTGGCCGGAGCCGACGCCACCGACGCTGTCGCCTCCGCCGCCGAGACGGCGCTTGAGGAAGGCCGGGAGCGGCAGGAACGCCGCGATCTTCGCCTTGACCGGCGTATGGACGAGGACGCTCGAGTCGAGGCCGGCGAGCCGCGCCTGGCGCCGGCATGGCTGACAGTAGGAGACGTGCCGCGCCATGCGGCGCTGGTCGCGGGTTCCGAGGGTCCCCGCGGCCGCCGTGGCGATGATCGTCTGGATGCGGCGGCAGCGCTCGCCGCTGATGAGCTCGGAGTACTCCTCCGTGAGCCGGCGGCGCGCGCGGAAGAGCGTGGACTCGACCGACGGCCGGCTCATGCCGAGACGCTCGCCGATCTCGCGGTAACTGAGGCCCTCGAGCTCGCGCATGACGAGGATCTCGTGGTGGGTCTCGGAGAGGCCGCCGAAGGCGCCGCACAGGTGATCGAGCGACATCTTCTGGTCGACCGCGACGTCGGGCGTCGGGGCCGTCGTGACGAGGCGGCCGTAGTCGCCCGCCGCGAGCCCCTCGTCGGCGTCGTAGGAGACCTCCTCGGCGCGCCGGGAGCGCCGGAACTGGTCGATGCAGGCGTTCTTCGCGATCTCGTAGATCCACGGCTTGAAGGCGATCGGACGATCGGTCTCGCGCATGCGGCGCAGCGCCGACATGAACACGTCCTGCGCGATGTCCTCGGCGCGGGCGTAGTCGTTGACCATGCCGTAGATGTAGGCGGCGATCCGCCGGTGGTAGCGCTCGTAGAGTCGCTCGAACGCGCGGTCGTCGCCCGCGCGTACAGCTGCCACCAGCTGGTGGTCGGTCGGTTCCCCTACCGTTCGCGCCGACGTGGGCGCGACCGGGGGCGCGATCGTTGCCATGCTCCCCATTCCCCTTGCCGCAGCTCGTACGGACCGATCATCCATGACGACCGCCTCCGCTAACTGAACTGTAGCGTTCATTCGTCACCGCGCAACTCCGTACCGCACCAGATTCCGGACCGATTCGATGCAAACCGCCCCCCTCAATGACCTCATCGGCCATCTCGACGCCCTCCTGAACCCGTCGGCGTTCGACGACTATGGACCCAACGGTTTGCAGGTACCCGGAAACGACGCAATTGCCACGGTGGTCACCGGCGTCAGCGCGTCGGTCGAGCTTTTCGAGCGCGCCGCCGAGCACGACGCCGACCTCGTGCTCGTGCATCACGGCCTCTTCTGGGGAGCTACCGGCCCCATCGACGCGCAGCTCAAGCGCCGCTTGGTGCTCCTGTTCGACAACGAGATCGCGCTCGCCGCCTACCACCTGCCGCTGGACGCCCACCTGGAGGTCGGCAACAACGCGCTGCTGGCCGAGGCGATCGGCGCGACCGATGCCGAGCCGTTCGTCGGCATCGGCGTGCGCGCCCGGCTGCCTGGCATCACCCCCGACGAGTTACGCGCGCGCGTGCGGGAAGCAACCGGAGGCCGCGAGCCGCTCGCGTTCCTCGCCGGGCCGGGCGAGGTCCGCACGATCGGCATCGTGTCGGGGGGCGCGGCCAAGCACCTCGACGACGCGATCGCTGCGGGCCTGGATGCCTTCGTGACGGGCGAGCCGCGCGAGCCCGCGATGAACGACGCGCGCGAGGCCGGGATCCACTTCCTGGCAGCCGGCCACTACGCGACCGAGACCTTCGGCGTGCGCGCGCTCGGCGACCGGCTCGCCGCGGAGTTCGGGATCCGCCATGTCTTCGCGGACGTCCCGAACCCGATTTAGACACATTTACTTGAGCGTGTCCGCTCGGCGCGGTACAACCTGGGGCACTGCATCCAACAGAGGAGAGTCCCTCCAATGGCCATTCACCTGACGCCCACCGAACTGGCCCGCGAGTCCGGTCTGGAGCGTCGCGAAGTGATCGTCAAGTGCATGGAGCTCGGAGTACCAATCTTCCAGGGTCGGATCGACAAGACCCTCTTCCTCGCCAGCCTCGACGAGTCCACACTCATAGAGGCTCCTGAGGTCAGCGCCGCTTAGCGCGGCCCACACACCCGAGCAGGCATACTCTCCTCCTGTCCCGCGTCAAGGAGGAGAGTTGATGGAGGCTGCGGCCCCGCCGGTCACGACCGGCTCGAAGACGATGGCCGACCTCTTCGGTCGGGCTGCAGAGATCCACGGCGACCATGCCTTCGCGCGCCACAAGGTCGGCGAGGAATGGCGCGACGTCAGCTACGCCCAGTCGTGGGAGTTCATCCGCGAGATCGGCCTGGGCCTGATCGACCTCGGCGTCCAGGGCGGCGACCGCGTCTGCATCCTGGGCAACACGCGCCCCGAATGGTCGTTCGCCGACTTCGGCGCGGCCAGCGCCGGCGCCGTCGTGGTGCCGATCTACCAGACCAACTCGCCCAAGGAGTGCGAGTGGGTGGCGGCCAACTCCGAGGCCATCGCGGTCATCGCAGAGGACGCCACGCAGGTCGCGAAGATCGTCGAGGTCCGCGACAACCTCCCCAACCTGAGGCACATCATCGTGATGGAGCCCGAGGGCGCCCACGCCGACGCGATCGCCCTGGACGACGTGCGCGAGCGTGGCCGCGGTCGCGACGCCGCCGAACTGCAGGCGCGCATGGACGCCGTCAAGCCCGACGACCCGTTCACGTTCATCTACACGTCCGGCACGACCGGCCCGCCGAAGGGCTGCGTCCTCACGCACGGCAACTACCGCTCGATGCTCGACATGTGCACGTCGCTGAGCGTGCTGCGCGGCGGGGACGAGTCCGATGTGATCTACCTGTTCCTGCCGCTGGCGCACTCGTTCGCGCTGCTGATCCAGCTGCTGAACGTCGACCTCGGCGGCACCATCGCCTACTTCGGCGGCGACACCCGCCAGATCATCCCCGAGATCGCGCAGGTCAAGCCGACCTACCTGCCGTCGGTCCCGCGCATCTTCGAGAAGCTCTACACGCTCGCCCAGAGCCAGCTGCCGGCCGAGGAGATCGAGCTGATCCGCACCGTCGGCGGCAAGATCCGCGACCTCGAGGTCGCGGGCGAGGAGGTGCCGCAGGAGCTGCGCGACCAGTTCGAGCCGGTCGCGGCCAAGGCCGAGTTCGTCCGCAACCTGTTCGGCGGCCGGCTGCGCCAGGCGGTCAGCGGCGCCGCGCCGATCGCGCGCGAGATCCTCGAGTTCTTCTGGGGCGCGGGCGTGCCCGTGCTCGAGGGCTACGGCATGACGGAGACCGCGACCGCAGCGACGTACTCGACGATCGAGGAGCACAAGTTCGGCACCGTCGGGCGCCCGTTCCCGGGCTGCGACATCCGCATCGCCGACGACGGCGAGATCCTCGTCAAGGGGCCCAACATCTTCAAGGGCTACTACAAGATGCAGGACGCCTCGTTCGGCGCGATCGACCCCGAGGGCTGGATGCACACCGGCGACCTCGGGTCGCTCGACGAGGACGGCTACCTGTCGATCACGGGCCGCAAGAAGGACATCATCATCACGGCGGGCGGCAAGAATCTGACGCCGGCCAACATCGAGAACGACATGAAGCAGAGTCGCTGGGTCAGCCAGGCGGTCATGCACGGCGATCGCCGCCCGTTCCCGGTGATGCTCGTCACGCTCGACGAGGAGGAGATCGTCCCGTGGGCGCAAGCCAGGCCCAAGGCATCGAGGACACCTCGATCGCTGCGCTCGCCAAGAACCCGCAGGTGATCGAGCTGATCCAGGCCGAGCTCGACAGGGCCAACGCCAACTACGCGCAGGTCGAGCAGGTGAAGAAGTTCTTCGTCCTCGATCACGACCTCTCGCAGGAGACCGGCGAGCTGACGCCGACCCTGAAGGTCAAGCGCAACATCGTCAACGACAAGTACGCGGACCGCTTCGAGGCTCTCTACGGCGGTTCGGGCGGGTAGACCCCGAGCGTGCCCCGCACCGATCCGACTGACAACGGCGGCCTGTTCATCGGCCGCCGTCCTGGCACCGCTCCCGTCAAGTACCGCGCGTTGCCCGCCCGAGGCACGCATCGCCGTCAGGTGCTCGACACCTGGCTGGCGATCGCGATCCTCGTGGTGATGGTGTTCGTCAGCCTGTTGTTCTTCGGGCCGGTCCCAGTCGCGTGGCTATGGATCGCCTCGCGCGTGCAGTACGCGTTGGGCACCGTGACCGTCGCGATCTTCGTCGGCTTCCTCGGGATGCTGCTCACGCTGCTGCTCGGGCTGCGCGTCCTGCGGCGGCTCGACCTCACCTGGATCCTCGTGCGACGGGCGGCCGGCATCGACCAGCGCGAAGGTGTGATGAGCCGCGTCTTCGCCTACTCCGCGGCGCTGGCGGCGATCCTGTTCTTCAGCTGGCTGATCCTCATCGCGGGCCCCGGCTCGACGCTGGCCCCGGGTCAGTAGTGGGCTTCCTCGACTACTACAAGCAGTTCGAAGGCATGCCCGAGGAGGAGGTCAACGCGCGGCTGCGCGAGCAGGCGGCCGAGCGCAAGCGCAAGGCGCTCAGCGTCGTCGAGCCGATCGACCTGAGCGTGACGACCTGGCCGGAGTACCCCCACCCCACCGTGGTCAATGCGATCACCTACACCGCGCGCCGCGGCCTGCACCGGTACCTCGATCGCAGCGCCGCTGAGCTGCGATCCGAGCTCGCGCACCGTCACGGTCTGCCCGAGGAGCGCGTGGTCGTCGGCGACGGCGCCGCACAGCTGCTCAGCTCGGCGGCCTACGCGCTCATGGACCAGCCGCTGGATGAGCTCGTCACGCCGTGGCCGAGCTACGGCCTGTACCCCGTGATGGCGCACCGCGCCCGCGCGCACGCGGTCCCGGTGCCCGGCTACGGCGTCGACGCCGTGCTCAGCGCGGTCAACGAGCACACGCGGGTGGTCGCCTTGTGCTCACCCAACGACCCCACCGGCGAGATCGTGGCCGCCGACGAGCTGCGGCGCATGCTCGAGGCGCTGCCCGAGCGTGTCGTGGTCCTGCTCGACGAGGCGCTCGCCGACTTCGCCGACGCTCAGCCGCTCGATGCGGCGCTCGAGCTGCTCGACGACTTCCCGCGGCTGATCTGCTTCCGCTCGTTCTCCAAGGCCTGGGGCCTGGCCGGGCTGCGCGTCGGCTACGCGCTCGGCGGGCCGGACTCCGAGCCCCTGCTCGAGCAGCTCGCGCCCGAGCTGGGCGTCAACGAGCTGGCGCAGGCGGGCGCGCTGGAGGCCTTGCGGTCAACCGAGCACCTTGTGTCGCGACGGGTCGAGCGCGTCCGCGGCGAGCGTGCGCGGCTGTTCATGGAGCTTCGCTCGCGCGACCGGATCGTCGCAACCCCGAGCCAGGCGAACTTCGTCTGGCTCGAGGCCACGGGCATCGATGGCGCCGAGCTGGCGCGGCGGCTCGACCGCGCGGGCGTCCGCGTCGCCGGGGGCGGTTCGCTGGGCGACCCGAAGCGCATCCGAGTGTCGATCCACGACGGCGCGGCGACGGACCGCTTCCTGCGGGCGCTGGACGGCGCGCTCTGAGTAGCCTGCGGGCATGGGCCTGGACCCGACACGGACCGCCGTCGGCACCTGGAGCGGCGGGCGGTTCATGCACTTCGGCGAAGCGCTCGACGACGAGCGCTTCCTCGCGCTGATCCGTCCCGGCCGCGGCGTCGACACGGTCCTGACCGCCGACACCTACGGGCAGGGCGAGGCGGACCGCCTGCTCGGCCGCGCGCTCGAGGGCGTCGACCGCGCGTCGTTCAGCCTCGTCGGGGCGGTGGGCCACGACTTCTACGAAGGTGAGCGCCAGGGGGCGAAGGGCTTCCCGCGCTTCACGGACCCCGCGCTGCGCGGCCCGGACGAGTACGCCGCGTACCTGCGGATGGCCGCCGAGCGCTCGCTGGAGCGCATCGGCGCCGACGCGTTCGACCTGCTCCTGCTGCACAATCCCGACCGCACGGGGTACACGTCGCAGGCCGTCTGGGACGGCATGGCGGCGCTGCGCGAGTCCGGGCTGACGCGCCTGATCGGCGTCGCGCCCGGGCCGGCGAACGGGTTCACGCTCGACGTCATCGACTGCCTGGAGCGGTTCGGCGACCGCATCGACTGGGCGATGGTGATCCTGAACCCGCTCGAACCGTGGCCCGGCGAGCTCGTCCTGCCCGCCTGCGCGCGCCACGACGTGAGGGTGATCACGCGCGTCGTCGACTACGGCGGCCTGTTCCATGGCGACCCGATCGGGCTCGGCGAGCGCGACCACCGCGCATTCCGGCCCGCGGGCTGGATCGAGGCAGGCCAGGAGAAGATCGCCCGCATGCTCCCGATCGCCGAGCGCCACACGCTCACGACGCTGCAGCTCGCCTGCGCCTGGAACCTGGGCCACGAGGCGGTCGAGACCGTCGTGCCGACGCTGATCCAGGAGGCGGGCGGGCGGCCCGTCGAGGAGCAGCGCGCAGAACTGGCGGCGCTGCCCGACGTCAGCCTGTCCGACGACGAGATCGCCGAGCTGCGCACCATCGGCGACAACACCGGCTCCATGGCCCTCAAGGGGGCGGCGGCCGACCACGAGGGTGAGCCGCTGCCCGACCGCTGGGCGCTCACCCCGGAGCTCGTCGAGGTGGGCGCCCGTTACGGCGTCGAGGGTTCAGTCCTTCGTCAGCACGTGGCGACGAGGTTGAACGGGCGCTGAGCGGGCTGGGTCTTGACGTCGACCGTCTTGCTGTCGACGCGCTGGACCGCAACCGCACCGGCGTCTGTGATCGTCTGCTCGGTCGCCGTCAGCGCGCACTTGCTGATGTCGTCGGTGAAGACGACGCGGTACGTGGCGTCGGTCGGCGCGCCCTGCGCCGCGGCGCTGGCGACGCCGCGCCCGCCGTTGAGCTTGCCGTCGGCGCTGACGTCCGCGAAGCGACTCGCCGCATTGACGGACTCGGTGACGATGTCGTCGGCGCTCTTGGAGTCGACGCGGTCGGCGTTGAGGCCGGTCGCGACGCCCGTGGCGTTGGTCGTGAACGGCTTGTTCGCATCCCCGCCACCTCCGACGGTGATCGCGCCTGCCGTGGTGCCATGCGTGGTGTTGAACTCGAACGCCAGGCCCGTCGACAGGTTGTTCGCGCGCATGCACGGCTCGACCGCGGGCCCGTTCTGGGCCTTCACGGCGGCACGACAGCCGTAGAAGGCGCCACCACCGGTGTCCGACAGGTTCGACTGGCGCGTCGTGTACCCACCGGTGTTGTTGTCCGTGCCGGCGATGCGGCCGACGATCTGCGTCTCGCTGGTCGCGGTGGGGTTGCGGCCGTTCTCGCGCAGCACGGAGCCGGTGGCGGCGACGGCGAAGGGCGAGATCATCACGGCGAGCACGACGCTGGCAAGCAGCACGTGACGGGTACGCGGTGACTTCATCGGTGTACCTCCTCGTTCGAGTTGGACTTGGATGTCGCAACACGGACCCTTCAGTCCGGATGCGGGAGCGCCTCCCGGCGATGTCAGAGCGCTGTCGTTACCCTCGCCTCGTGAGCTACACGATCAAGAACCTGCGCGAGGTCGAGGACGTCGCGCCGAAGTTCGGCTTCGACTCGGTCCAGGAGGCTCGCTTCTGCTTCCATGACCTCGAGGCCAAGGACACCGGGCTGGCGTATCACCGCATCAAGCCCGGCCAGCGGGGGCTCGGCCATCGCCATGACGATGCCGAGGAGATCTACGTCGTGGTCGGCGGCAGCGGCCGCGTGAAGCTCGACGACGACGTGACCGAGGTCGGCCAGTACGACGCGATCCGCGTCGCACCGAACGTCGTGCGCGCCTTCGAGGGCGGCCCCGACGGGCTCGAGCTACTCGCCTTCGGGCCGCGCCGTGAAGGCGACGGGGAGATCCTGCGCGAGGACGTCTGGGGCGACGCCTGAACTCGACCCCGCCCGCTCGATGAACGTCATCGCCCGCTCCGCGAGTGCGGTGATGGTGAGCGACGGGTTCACGCCGACGTTCGCCGGCACGACCGAGCCGTCGACGACGAGCAGGTTCTCGTAGCCGAACACGCGCTGGCGGTGGTCCACCACGCCGGCGGACGCATCGGGCGCGATGATCGCGCCACCCAGGATGTGCGCCGTCGACGGGGCGTTGGCGAGCGCCTCGGTCACGGAGCTCTGCGCGACGCCACCGATGCGCTCGGCGATCCACTCGGCCGCCTGGTTGGCGACCGGGATGAACGTCGGGTTCGGGCGCTCGGGGTCCTGCTCGGTCTGGAGGCGCAGCCCGCCGAACAGCCCGCGCTTCGGCCGCAGCGCGATGTGGTTGTCCAGCGACTGCATGACGAGCAGGATGATCGTGCGCCGCGACCAGTGCCGCGGCCACAGCAGCTTCAGCGCGCGCATCGGGTGGCGCCACAGCGCGCCGATCCACTTGATCGGGCGGGTGCGCTTCGTGCCGTCGCCGACGAGCACGGTGTACAGGAACGACATGCTGTCGCCCGCGTCTCCGTAGCTGACCGTCTCGATGTGCGTGTCGGGGTCCGGGTAGATCGAGCCGCTGATCGCAACGCGCTTGCTCAGGTCGATCGAGTCGTCCGGCGCCGTGACCGCGAGAATCGCCTCCGAGTTCGTCCGCACCACCTCGCCCAGACGCTCGGAGATCCGCGGCAGCGAGCCACCCAGGCGGCAGCGCTGCAGCAGCTTGTTCGTCCCGAGCGCACCGGCGCTCACGACGACGCCGCGCGCGCGGTGGACCTGGCGGTCCTTTCGCAGCCACGCACCCGAGCGCTCGGAGACGACCTCGTAGCCGTCCGATCCGTCCGGCGCGCCGATCGGCCGGATGTCGACGACGGTGCGCTCGGGGCGGACCTGAACACCGAGTCGCTCGGCGAACCAGAGGTAGTTCTTGACCAGCGTGTTCTTCGCCCCGTACGGGCAGCCGACCATGCAACGCGCACAGGCGATGCATCCGGTGCGCCACGGGCCCGCGCCGCCGAAGTACGGATCCGGCACGGTGACGCCGGCCTCCCCGAAGAACACGCCCACGCGCGTCTTGGCGTAGGTCTCCGATGCGCCGATGTGGTCGCCGAACTCGCGCAGCAGGTCGTCCGCGGCGTCGTCGGTGGTCACCTCGGCGACGCCCAGCATCCGCTCGGCGGCGTCGTAGTGCGGGGCGAGCGCCCGTTCCCAGTCGTCGAGATGGGCCCAGCGCTCGTCGCTGTAGAACGCCGGCCGGGCTCGGTAGAGCGTGTTGGCGTAGCCCAGCGAGCCGCCGCCGACGCCGCAGCCGCTCACCACCGACAGGTCCTTGAAGATCGAGAGCCGGAAGATGCCCTTCAGGCCGAACTTCGGCAGCCAGAAGTAGCGGCGCAGGTCCCACGTCGACGAGGCGAACTCGTCGTCGGCGTAGCGGCGCCCGCATTCGAGCAGCTCGACCGAGTAGCCGCGCTCGGCCAGGCGCAGCGCCGAGACGCTGCCCCCGAACCCGGAGCCGACGATGACCCAATCCGCGTCGTAGGCGTCGCTCGACACACCGTCAACCTACCAAGGTGACGGCGGCGTCACGTTCCTCCACGCGCCCGCGAATCAGGTCCGCCGCGCGCTCGGCGACGGCGATCGTCGGCGCGTTCGTGTTGCCGCGCGGCACCATCGGCATCACCGAGGCGTCGACCACGCGCAGCGCCTCCACGCCGTTGACGCGCAGCTCCGCGTCCACCACGCCGCCCATCGCGCACGTCCCGACCGGGTGGTAGAGCGTCGTCGTGTGTCGCGCGATGTGGTCGCGCAGCGCGTCGTCGCCCTCGTCCGCCGGCACGGTGAACGGCGTCGCGCAGTACGGCTTGAGCGACGGCTGGCGCGTGATCTCCAGCAGCAGCCGCATGCCCTCCATCTGCACCTGCATGTCGCGCTCCGCGGCGTAGTAGTTGTGGCGGATGATCGGTTTGGCGCTCGGGTCGCTGCTGGCGAGCGTCACGCTGCCGCGCGATTCCGGCTGCAGCAGGCACGGTGAGATCCACATGCCGTGGTCGATCGGGTCGGTCGTGCCCTCGTCGACGATGTGCACCGGCACCGCGTGGAACTGGATGTCCGGCGCCTCGCCGCCCATCACGCGTGCGAACCCGCCGCGCCTCGGCGAGGTTCGACGCGAATGGGCCGCGTCTGGTCGGTCTGGAACTGCTCGAGCGCAGCGGGCTCCAGCGCCTGCAGCAGCGACACGGGCTCGGGCGTCGTGAAGACCGTCGACACGGCCGGGTGGTCGATCAGGTTCTCGCCGACGAGCGGCTGGTCGAGCAGCACCTCGATCTCGCGCATCGTCAGGTGCTCGGCCGGCCCGATGCCGGAGAGCATCAGCAGCTGCGGCGAGTTGTAGGCGCCGCCGCTCACGATGACCTCGCGCTCGGCGCGGAACTCCTTGACGTCCCCCAGCTGCTCCGCCGCCACGCCGACCGCGCGCGTGCCCTCGAACAGCACCCGGTGTGCCTGCATGTACGGCATCACGGTCAGGTTCGGGCGCTCCATCGCGGGGTGCAGGAACGCGACCGCGGCGCTGCAGCGCATCCCGCCGCGCTGGGTGAGCTGGTACATCGCCGCCCCGTCCTGCTCGGCCCCGTTGAAGTCGTCCGTGCGCAGCAGGCCGGCCTCGACCGCGCCCTCGACAAAGGCCAGCGCCATCGCGTTGTTCGAGCGCGAGTCCGAGACCGTGAGCGGGCCGCCCGTCCCGTGGAACTCGTCGTGCAGGCGCTGGTTGTCCTCGGAGCGCTTGAAGTACGGCAGCAGGTCGGCGTAGCTCCAGCCCGCGACACCCCAGCCGTCGTAGTCGCGGCGGTTGCCGCGGATGTAGACCATCGCGTTGATCGAGCTCGACCCGCCGAGCACCTTGCCGCGCGGCAGGTACACGCGCCGCCCGCCGCAGAACGGCTCGGGCGCCGTGGAGTAGTCCCAGTCGACATCGGTCTTCGCAAGGCTCAGGTAGCCCAGCGGGACGTGGACGTTCTCCTTGACGTCCGGCGGCCCGGCCTCCAGGAGGAGGACCTTCACGTCCGGGTCCTCGCTCAGGCGCGCCGCCAGCACGCAACCTGCCGACCCGGCCCCGACGATGACGTAGTCGTACGTGGACATGCGCCGATCCTTACGCTTCAGGGCATGTGCCGCAACATCCGCACCCTCCACAATTTCGAGCCTCCCGCGACGACCGAGGAGATCCAGGCCTCCGCGCTGCAGTACGTCCGCAAGATCAGCGGTTCGACGAAGCCCTCCCACGCCAACGAGGAGGCCTTCAACCGCGCCGTCGAGGACGTGGCTGCGATCACGACCCGCCTGCTCTCCGAGCTCGTGACGAGCGCGCCGCCGAAGAACCGCGAGGAAGAGGCCGCCAAGGCCCGCGCCCGCGCGGCCGAGCGCTACGGGACGGCCGCCTGAGCGCGCTGCCCGTTGTGGCCGTGGGCCCCCAACGTCGTAATTGTTACGACGCTCGGGGCCCACGCCTGGCGCCAGCGCACCCGTTCTCCCGCAATGCCCAAACCACGCCCCGCGCCCCGCCAACGCCCGAACCGAGCGCCGCACGCAACTCGGCGCGCGACTAGGCCTCGGACGACGACTGGCGCAGCAGGGAGCCCGTCGTCTGCTCGAGGATCTTGCGCCAGGCGCGCGTCTTCTCCTGCTCGGCCCCGAAGTGCTTGATGACCTTGCGCACGCGTGTGGCGGAGATCTCGATGCCGTGGCGTTCGCAGACCGTGCGGAAGTCGTCGTAGTCGGAGGCGAGCTTCAGCGTCACCGACTGGAAGCCGTGGCGGGCGATCTCGACGCGGCTCGTGAAGTTCATGATCGACGTCTGGAACATCAGCTCGTCGTTGGGCTCGGGCTCGATCAGGACGATGTCGACGCCGGGATACCTGTCCTCCCAGCGCTTGGCGAGCTCGTGCAGGCGCTGGTAGGCCATCAACTTGAACGCCTGATAGCCGATCTGCGGCAGCCCCATGTCGCTGATGTGCTTCACGCGCGAGCCGAGCGGCGTCGAGATCCGCTGGTTGAACTCGTTGACGTACGGGACCAGCGGGTTGACGACGACGATGAACTTCGCCCCCGCCTCGACCGCGATGTCGAGGTTGGTCGTCGACACGATCCCGCCGTCGACCAGCTCGCGCTCGCGCACGCGGACGGGCTTGTAGACCATCGGCAGCGCGGTCGACGCGCGCACGGCGGTCGAGATCGGGATGTCGTCCCAGCCCTCGGCGCCGAAGACGATCCGCTCGCAGGTGTCGAGGTCCGTCGCCGCGAGGTAGAGCTCGTTCTCGAGCATCCTGAAGTCATCTGAGCGATCCGGGTCGCTCAGGACGGTCCGCACGTACTTCTCGATCCCGGAGCCGCTGTAGATGCCGGAGGGCAGCCCCTCGGCGAGGCCGAGCGCAAGGTCCATCACGCTCACCGAGCCGACCTGGCCGACCATGTCGCGTGCGAGCCGTGCCGCCCGCAGCGGCATCAGCGCGCCCTTCTTGGCCCAGTCGACGAGGTTGGGCCGCAACAGCGTCCCAAGGTCGATGTCGCGGAACGGCGTCGGCACCTGCTGGTTGACGACGCGCATCATCTCCTCGGGCGTGATCCCGTTCGCGGCGAGCGCCGCGACGAAGGAGCCCGCCGACGTTCCGACGTACACGTCGAACTGGTTGATGGTGCGGTTGACGCTCAGCAGGTCGAGCGCGCGCAGCGCTCCGATCTCGTACACGCCGCCCGTGAAGCCGCCACCGCCCAGCACGAGGGCGGTCTTCGACCGCTTCCTTCGCCGCTTCGGCGTGTTTCGAGTGCGATCCCTCGCCCCCGGCTCCAGTTTGACGACGTTTCCCATGAGGCTTGAACGCTACCCTCGGCGCCCGATGCGGCGCCTGCTTGCACTCGTCATCGTAGGGCTCCTCGCGTTACCTGCCGTCGCCTCGGCGATCGACGGGGCCACGCTGAAGCGCTCGTGGGACAAGCGCGAGCGGCGAATGGGCTCCCGCGCGGGCGCCTACGTGGTCGATCTGGGCACCGGGCGGGTCCTCTACTCGCGCCACGCCGAGCTCAGGCTTGCGCCGGCCTCGAACGAGAAGTTGCTCACGACGGCGTCCGCGCTGATCCGCCTCGGGACCGAGACGACGCTCGACACGACGGTCCGCGCCGCGCCGGATGCCGCCCTGCAGCCCGACGGCACGCTCGAGGGCGACCTGATCCTCGTCGGAGCCGGCGATCCCTCGCTCAACGATGTCGCGATGCGCGACCTCGTGGCCCAGCTGCGCCGCGCGGGGATCAGGCGCGTCACGGGCGCGATCGTCGGCGACGAATCGCTGTTCGACAACCGGCGCGGCATCCTACGACTCAGGCTTCGGCTACGACTCCGACCTCGGTGGCGAGCTCGGCGCGCTCACCTGGGGCCACGGCCGCTTCGACTCGCGCGGGCCCGCGTACTACGCCGCGTCGCGCCTGCGCTACTTCCTCAAGCTCGGCAACGTGCGCGTCAGCTCGAAGGTCGCCGTGTCACCGACCGCGACGCTCCAGACGCCCACGCTCGCCGTCCATCCCTCGCCGACGATCGCCGAGCTGATCTCGATCACCAACCACCCGTCGGACAACTTCTATGCCGAGACGCTGCTCAAGCTGCTGGGGGCGCGGGCGGGCACCGGCGGCTCGACCGCGCGCGGGATCACGGCGGCCCAGGAGATGCTCAAGCAGCTCGGGGTTCAGGCGACGATGGTCGACGGTTCCGGGCTCTCCCGCGTCGACCGGGTCTCGCCGCACCAGCTCGTCCGGCTGCTCGCCGCGATGGCCGGCCGCTCGGAGGGCGAGCTCTTCCGGGCCTCGCTCGCCGCACCGGGCGAATGGGGCACGCTGCAGCACCGGATGACGAGCACCGCGGCCCGCGGCACCTGCCGCGCGAAGACGGGCACCCTCATCGGCGTGTCGGCCCTGAGCGGCTACTGCATCGACCGGTCAGGCCACACGGTCGTGTTCTCGCTGCTCGAGAACGGCGTGTGCGCCGTGTGCGCCAAGCGCCTCGAGGACCAGATGGTCCCGCTGCTCGCCCGCTACGACGGCTGAAGCAGCGCCAGCAGTCCGGCCTCGTCGAGCACGGCGACGCCGAGGCGCTCGGCCTTCGCCAGCTTCGAGCCGGGCGAGTCACCTGCGACGACGTAGTCGGTCTTCTTCGACACGCTGCCGGTGACGCGGCCGCCGGCGCGTGTGATGCGCTCGGTCGCCTCCTCGCGCGTGAGGTCGGGCAGCGTCCCGGTCAGCACGAACGTCTTGGCCGCCAGCGGCCCCTCGCCCGGCGGCGCGCCCTCCTCCTCGAACGTCAGCCCCAGCCCTCGCAGGTCGGCGATCAGCTCGCGCATCTGCTCGTCAGCGAGCTGCTCGTGGATCAGCCCGGCGACGATCGGGCCGATGCCGGGCGTCTCGGCGATCTGGTCCGCCGACGCCTCGAGCAGCGCATCGATCGTGCGGAAGTGCTGGGCGAGATTGCGGCCGGTGACGAAGCCGACGCCCTCGATCCCGATGGCGAACAGGACACGGCCGAACGGGCGCTCCTTGGACGCCTCGATCGCAGCGAGGAGCCGGTTCGCGCTGATCTCCCCGTAGCCCTCGAGCTCCATCAGCTGCTCGGACGACAGCCGGTAGAAGTCGCCCGCGGTCTTGACGAGCCCTTTGTCGATCAGCCTCGTGACCTGCTTCTCGCCAAGCCCCTCGATGTCCATGGCGCCCTGCGAGGCGAAGTGCGTGAGCAGCTGCCAGCGGCGGCCCGCGCAGACCCGGTTGGGGCACTTGGTGAAGACCACGCCCTCCTGCTTGACCGTCGCCGTCCCGCAGGCCGGGCACTTCGCGGGCGGCCTGGGTGGCCGCGCGCGGCCCTTCTTCTCCACGGCGTGCGGCGCCGGGCTGACGACCTGCGGGATCACGTCGCCGGCGCGCAGGACGATCACCTCGTCGCCGACGCGGATGTCCTTGCGGCGCAGGTCCTCCTCGTTGTGCAGCGTCGCGAGCTTCACCGTGACGCCGCCGACGTGGACCGGCTCGAGCACCGCGAACGGGTGCAGGTCGCCGAACTTGCCGACGTTCCACATGATGTCCTTGAGCTCGGTGACCTTCGTGGTCGGCGGGAACTTCCAGGCGATCGCCCAGCGCGGATCGCGCCCGACCACGCCCAGGCGCCGCTGGAGCTCGAGCTGGTCGACCTTCACCACCACGCCGTCGATCTCGAAGTCCAGCGCGCCGCGCCGGTCCTGCCAGGCGAGGCATTGCTTGACGACCTCCTCCTCGCTCTCGAGCCGCACGACGTCGCCGTTGATCCGGAAGCCGCGCTCGCGCAGCCACTCGAGGCCGTGCCAGTGCGAGTCGAACGTGATGCCCTCGTGCGCGCCGATGCCGTAGCACCACATGCTCAGCGGCCGCTCGGCCGTCAGCTTGGGATCGAGCTGACGGATCGTCCCGGCCGCAGAGTTGCGCGGGTTCATGAACGTCGACAGCCCGGCCTCCGCGCGGCGCTCGTTGAGCGCCGCGAAGTCGGGCAGCGACATGTAGATCTCCCCGCGGACCTCCAGCAGCGGCGGGGCATGCTCGATCTGCAGCGGGATCGTCGGGATCGTGCGCAGGTTGTGCGTGACGTCCTCGCCCACCTCGCCGTTGCCGCGCGTCGCGCCGCGCTCGAGCACGCCGTCGCGATACAGCAGGCTGATCGCCAGGCCGTCGATCTTCGGCTCGCAGACGAACGCGAACTCAGGATTCTCGATGCCCTCGCGCGCCAGGTGGTTGCGCATCCGCCCCACCCAGTCGCGCAGCTCCTCCTCGGACCGTGCGTTGGCGAGCGACAGCATCGGCCGCTCGTGCGTGACCTTGCGCAGCGAGCTGACCGGCGCACCGCCGACGCGCTGCGTCGGCGAGTCGGCGGCGAGGAGCTCGGGGTGCTCGGCCTCGAGCGCCTGCAGCGCGCCGGAACAGCTCGTCGTACTCGTCGTCGCCGATCTCGGGGTCGTCGTGGACGTGGTAGCGGTCGGAGTGGTAGGCGACGAGCTGCAGCTCGCGCAACTCGCCTCGACGTCGTGCTGCTCAGGGCCTGCACGCACCCGTGTCGTCGCGAGGTCATTCCACCTCCTCGGCGGCGGGCTGGAGCGGCCGCCGAGGTCGTGCTCGGCGAGCGCGTCCATGCCGCTGCGGTCGGTCAGGTCGAAATGGATCGGCGTGACCGCGATCCGGCTGAGAGCAACGGCCGCAAGGTCGGTCCCCGGCAGGTTCTCGAACCCCGGATCGGCGCCGTAGATCCAGTAGCGAAGGCGCCCCCTCGCTGGTGTCGAGCTTCAGCTGGTCGCGGTAGATCCGCTTGCCCAGACTGGTGATCTCGACGCCCGCGACCTCGCCGGCGGGCACGTTGATGTTCAGCAGGGTGCCCGCCGGCAGCGGGACCTCATGCAGCTCCTGCACCACGCGCGCCGTGAACTGCGCCGCCGTCGTGAAATCGAACTGCGAGCCCAGGCGGAAGTCCATCTCGCGCGCCTGCGACTGCTGCGAGACGGCGATCGCCGGCAGCCCGAGCACGAGGCCCTCGAACGCTGCGGCAACCGTCCCCGAGTACGTGATGTCGTCACCCAGGTTCGAGCCGTGGTTGATCCCGGACACGACCACGTCGGCCTCGAAGCCCTCGATCAGCCCGAGCTTGGCGAAGCGCACGCAGTCGACCGGGGTGCCGTCGGTCGCGTAGCCGTACGACCCGTCGCCGAAGTCGACCTCCTCCACCCACAGCGGCCTGCGCGTCGTGATCGAGCGCGCGGTGGCGCTGCGGTTGCCGTCGGGTGCGATGACCGCCAGCTCGATGCCCGGCAGCTCGCGCAGCGCGCGGCGCAGCGCCTGCAGCCCCTCGGCCTCGATCCCGTCGTCGTTGGTCAGCAGCACCCGCATCTCATTCATCGTAGGCGACGCTCGCGAGCGCCAGACCCGTGGGGCGGGGCCGTCGCCCCGGCCTCGGAGCGAGGCCTCCCGGCCAGCAGCGCAGCGAACGCATCGGGCGTGCCCAGGCCGTGCGCGACGTCGGCCATGGTCCCCACCAGCACCCGGTTCATGTGGCGCATGAACGTGTCCGCGGTGATCCAGAATTCGAGCAGTCCCGGCTCTGGCTCGCACCATTGCGCGGCAAACACGTCACGTTGGAAGCGCACGTGCTCGGTCTGCGTCGGCGTGAACGCCGTGAAGTCGTGGGTCCCGACCAGCGCTGCGGCGCAGGCGTCGAGCGCGGCACGGTCCAGCGGCCGCCCGACCCACCATGCCGTCCCGCGCAGCCGCGCGCTGCGCGAACGCCGGTTGAGGATCCGGAAGCAGTAGGTCCGCGACCGCGCGTCGTGGCGGGCGTCGAACCCGCGGCTGCATCGGTGTCGACTCCAGCACCGCGACATCGGGCGGCAGGACGCCGTTCAGCCGCCGCGGATCGAGCGCCTCGCCCTTGTAGGAGGCGACCTGCCCCCAGGCATGAACTCCCGCATCGGTCCGTCCCGCCACCGTGACCGGGAGGTGCTCGCGCAGGATCGTCTCGATCGCGGCCTCGAGCTCCTCTTGCACCGTGCGCCTCCCGGGCTGTCGCGCCCAGCCGGCGAAATCCGTGCCGTCGTATTCGAGCAGGAGCTTGGTGGTCACGTCACAGCAGCTCGCGCGCGTGCTGCACGACCACCTCCGGCGCCTCGTCGGGCAGGAAATGCCCCACGCCGTCGACCCAGTGGACCGTCAGATCCTCCGCGTTCGCGCCGTCCAGCGTCGAGCCCTTCACGGCCACGTCCTCGGTGCCGACGACCAGCCGCGTGGGGACCGTCAGGCGCTGCTTGGCGTACTCGCCCTTCGGCAACCCCGGCAGCTCTTTGGTGAGGAACTGGCGATAGATGCCCGACGGTCGCGTCGGCGACCTTCGGCGTGCGCAGGACATCCGCGTACGCGTGCAGCTCCTCGTCGGTCCAGCGGCCCTTGACGCGCCCGGCCTTCAGCAGCCTTCCGGCGAAGCCATGGCGCATCAGCCGCGCGCCGACGCCCGGCGTGGCGATCGGGCCCTGATAGGTCAGCAGCAACAGCCGGCGCGGGTTGCGGCGGTCCTTCGCGTTGGGCCACAGATGCGGGATCGAGCAGCACACGAAGCCCGTGAAGCGGTCCGGCGCCTTCAGGCAGGCGAGCATGCCGCTGAACGCGCCCAGTCGTGCGCACCAGCCCGGCGCGCTCGACCGCCAGGGCGTCCATCAGACCGAGCAGGTCGTCGGCCATCGCGGCCTTCGTGTAGTCGCCATCGGGCGCCGGGTCGCTCCAGCCCAGCCCGCGAAGGTCCCAGGCGTACACCCGGTGCGTCTCGGCAAGCGCCGGGATCACGTCGCGCCAGACCCACCAGTGTTGCGGGCCAACCGTGCGGTCAGGAAGGAGCGGCGGCCCCTCCTCTGGGCCCGGCCTCGGCCACATGGAAGCGCATCCCGCGCGCCTGCACATCGCGATGGGTCACGCCGGGAAGAAGCTCGGAGCATGGCGTGATCCTATGGGCAGCCGGAGAGAGCTTCACCTCCCACCACCCGGGCGGGACCTCCCGATCAAACCGAGGCCCGGCCGCACGACATAGGCGCCACAGCCCGGTTGCCCCAGGGCGGCGAGCGGCACGCGCGCCGCCAGCGATGCGCCGGTGGATCGGCCAGCATCCGTTCGAGCAGCACCCGCGCGGACTCGTCGGGCGCCTCCGCCGGCTCCGGTGGCGCCGCGAGGTTGTCGCGAACCACCTCGAGCTCCCCGAGCGACAGCAGCCGCGGGCCGCCGGCCGCCGGTGCGCGGCCACGGGCAGCCTCCAGCGCCGCGATCTGCGCGCGGAGGTCGCGGCGAGCGGCCGCTTCGTCCGCGACGCGGATGTCGAGCGCGGTCCTCATCCACCAATCGGAGC
>CAWCEB010000174.1:0-8285 GCA_963794105.1 uncultured Actinomycetes bacterium
GTATTTCTATGTAGACCTACTGGTTCCATTACGTATTGCTCGGACATCAGCAGCCCGTGGCGCTCGTTGAACGGCTGCGGACTGAATCGCGACACCCAGTCGAGCGCGTTCTTGAGCACCCCCGGCATCGACGCGTTGTACTCGGGGCACGCGATCACGAACGCGTCGTTGGTCGACAGGCAGTCGCGGAACGCCTCGACGGTGGCCGGGAAGCCCTTGCTCGCCTGGGCGTCGAAGTCGTAGGACGGCGCGTCGAACTGCGCCATCGTCCTGAGGTCCACCTCGCCGCCGTTGGCGGTGATCGTGTCGGCGGCGAGCGCCGCCAGCTGGCTGTTCAGCGCCCCGGCGCGCAACGTCGCGGCGAACACCAGAAATCGAACCGGCTCACGCTGTGGGGTCATGGCGCGAATTTACGTGCTCGTACGCTAGTGCGATGACCAGCGCAGTCGGCATCAACCACGTCGCACTGGAGGTCGGCGACCTCGATGCGGCGGTCGAGTTCTACCGCTCGATCTTCGGGTTCCCGGAGCCCAATCGCGTCCCGCGCATGGCGTTCCTGCGCATGGGCGACCAGTTCATCGCGCTGTCGGAGGGACGCAGCGCCGGACCCGACAGCGCCCGGCACTTCGGCCTGGTGGTCGACGACAAGGAGGCGGTGCGAGCCGCGCTGAACAAAGCTGGCGTCACCACCTCGCGGCCGCCCGCGCTCGACTTCCACGACCCGTGGGGGAACTTCGTGCAGGTCGTCGACTACCGCGACATCCAGTTCACGAAGGCCCCGTCCGTGCTGCGGGCGATGGGCCTCGAGGACCTGCACAAGCACCAGGCGGCCATCGACGAGCTGCGCGCCAAGGGACTGGTCGACTGAATCAGGCCAACGCCTGCGCGACGCTGCGCTGACGCGCCGAGCCGGGTTCGCCCGGCCCGGCGCGTCTGGAGGCGCTAGTCCTGGACGAGCGTGTTGCTGCCGGTCCCGCCGTCGAGCGTGTCGACGCCAGGGCCGCCGAGCAGGACGTCGTTGCCCGCCGCGCCGCTCAGGGTGTCGTTGCCGGCACCGCCGAAGAGCACGTCGTTGCCGTCGCCGCCGTCAGCCTGGAACAGCGTCGCGTCGGCCGCCAGGCCGGCGCCCGTGATGACGTCGTTGCCCGCGAGGCCGTTGATCGCGAGCGTGTCCTGGGTGGGCGAGGCGCCCGCGATGTCGAACCGTGCCGCGAGGCCGGTGAGGCTCACGTTGCCTGCGCTGCCGGCCGCGGTGACGACGTCGTTGCCGTCTGTCGCGTTGACGATCACCTGGTCGGCCGCGCCATCGTCGCCGGACGCCCCATGGAGGTTCGTCTCGACCCGCTGCACGTCGGTGCCGCTCAGGTCGTGCGCGGTGAGGCGGTCAGCGCCACCGAGGGCCTTGGTATCGATCTCCTCGATCCCGTCGAGGTCCATGACGATGGTGCCCTGGGCGCGCGTGAAGCGGACGTGGCTGCCGTTGGCCGAGACGTCGAACTGCTCGTCGACGTTGGCGCCGACGAAATTCATCACGTCGTCGCCAGTCCCGCCGTCGACGACGTCACTGCCCTCGCCGGGAAGCCAGACGAAGGTGTCGTCGCCGCTGCCCAAGTCGACCGTGTCGGCGCCGCGCCCGGCGTCCACGCCGTCGTTGCCGGCGCCGCCGTCGATGGTCTCCGCGCCGGCGCCGCCGGTGATGGAGTCGTCGCCGGGGCCGCCGTCGATCGTTGTCGGCGTCGTGTCCGTGAACGCGCCGTTCGCGTCGTCGATGCGGACGTTGTTGTCCCCCGTTCCAGCGTCGATCGCGATTCGGTCCAACCGGTCGCGAGCGACCTGGAAGTCGGGGACCCATCGGCGTTGACATCGACCTGGAGGGTCTGCGGATCACCGGCGGCGAGCCGGAGGGCGACGTCGCCGCCCGGCCTTGTGGGCAGTGACGTTCAGGACGCGGTGCTGGACCTTGACCTTGTACGGGGGCGGCGCCGCGTGCGCGTGTGCGGCGTAGCCGCCGGTCAGCAGTCCGGCGACGACAAGGGTTTCGGTAAGGCCAGGAGCGGCGGGGAAGTGCATGACGGCGGAATTCCAAGGGTTGTGGGTGCCCCGGAAGACGCGGAGGCACCGACCGTCCTTCCGCTCTGTGACAACCGTCTCTCAGCTAGCTGACCTCGACGACCATCAGGCTGTTGCCGTCCGGGATCGCGGAACCAGAACATCGGCGGGACGGGATCGCCCATGCGGCTGATCTCGTCGTCGACGTCGGCGCCGGCGGCCTTCAGGTCCGCGTGCACGGCCTCGACGTCGTCGGTGTGCAGGCCGATGCCGGTCTGCATGTTGCCGGTCGGATTGCCTGGCGGCGGCGGCACGATCGCGATCGTGGTCACTGCGCCGGCCGGGGCGACCTCGACCCAGCGATAGCCGTTGCCGAACGGGATGTCGGCGCGCTTCTCGAAGCCGAGCTTGCCGACGTAGAACTCGATCGCGCGCTCCTGATCGGAGACCGGGACGCAGACGACGCCGAGCTTGTTGATGCGGGTTGTGGTGGTGCTCATGCCTCTTTGACCGGCGCACCCGCGGAAACTCATCTAAGGGAAGCGGAACCTGTCCAGGTGGGGCAGGACCGCCAGCGCGAGCAGGCAGATCGCGATCGCGGCCGCGATCAGGCCAGCGAGGCGGCGCCCGACGGACGTGGGCGCGCGAACGGGTTGCGTGCGCGGGCATCGACGGCGTCGGGCCGGCGCAGGTCCCATCGCGCGATCCACACGACAGCGGCGACCACGATGACGAGGAAGACAAGCGTCACCCGGCCATCATCGCGATCCGCGCGACCTGCGCCAAGGTGTAGCCTCGCGCGCCCGATGCGTCCCACATCGCTGCTGCTCGGCGCCGTCGCCGCCCTCGTGCTCGCCGCTCCCGCCGGAGCGCGCGAGTACAGCGTGTGGGGCGGCTGCGCGGGTGGCGCCGAACTGCTCAAGCCGGAGAAGGTCGAGCACTGCAGCCGCGACGTGACGTACTCGCTGTATGCCGATGGCGTGCGGTGGGCGTCGTTCGGCGACGACGAGGCGACCGGCATCGGCACGGCCTACGTCAACCCGTGCGACGTGTCGTGCGCGTACGGCGTCTGGCGTGCGAACGGCAGCGCGTCGGTGACGCTGAGCCGGCCGAAGTCCTGTGGCGACCGCCGGATCTACACCCACGGCGTGATCCAGCTGCAGGATGCCTACGACGGCCGGACCGTCTTCGAAGAGGATTACCCGTGCAAGCTGGTCGTCCGGCAGTGCGCCGGGAGCGTCCGCGGCGGAGCGCTGCGCGGCATCGCCCAGCGCGCGATCACGTGCGCGAAGGCCAAGGCGATCGTCAGGCGCTGGGCGAGTGCGGCCGGCTATCAGGTGCGCACGTACACGCGCCCCTCGGTGCGTGTCGGTCCGTACCACTGCCGGCGCTTTTCGCTCGGCAACCACCAGCTGCTGATCACCTGCAAGGCATCGGCCCGCAGGTACGTGCGCTTCCGCGCGATTCGCAGCTGAGCTAGGAGCCCTGCACGAACGCCACCGCCTCCTCGCGGGTGGCGAACACATCCAGGACCTGCTCGAGCCCGGTCGCCTGCAGGATCAGGCGGACGTACTCGTGCACGGCGACGATCGCGATCCGCCCGGAATCCCCGAGCTTGCGCCGTGCGCCCACGAGCGCCGACAGCGAGAGCGAGTCGATGAAGCTGACCTCAGCGAGGTCGACGACCACGCGAGTGTTACCGGCATCCAGCGCCTCCGCGAGCCGCGCACGCAGCTCGGGCACGGACTGGACGTCCAACTCACCGCGCGCCACGATCAGCGCGCCAGGCCAGTCGGGCGTCTCGGTGGAGATCACCGCGCGCGCCTCATTCATCGTCTCCTTGGTCATGGCCTCTCCCGTTGCCTGAAACAAGATGTTGAAAACCTCATCGGACGGATGACCGAGCGCCACGTCCGATTTCTGGGGATGGTTGGCGTAGCCTTCACGCGCGATGGCCGCCGACATCCACAGCGGAGATCTCGTACGGCTGCGGACCGGCTCGGGCAACACGTTCGCGATCGTCCGCGGCACGCGGCTCGGGCGCCTCGTCGTCGAGCGCTGCGACGGCAAACCGCAGGGGCCCGTGGTGCTGCGCGACGTGCTCGAGGTCTACAAATCCGCCGGCCGCCCGGTCGCCGGGCCGGACACCGAGGCGCTGCGGCCCTCGGCTCAGCTCAAGCTGCTGCCCTGACGCGCACGCGAAGGTGCACGACCCGGTGGACGCCGGGACTGCGGCGGCCGAGCCGGTAGTTGAGGAAGTTGACCTCGCCGCAGCGGGGGTGGACGGTCTTGTAATGCCAACCCCCGCCGATGTCGCTGCGCAGCCAGTAGGAGGTCTCGGAGATCACCCACTGGAACGGGCTGTTCACCCGCCCGGTCTGCGCGCGCACGCTCCCGGCCCGCGACGCCTTCACGAACCGGACGCCGACGACGGCCGTGCCGTACGTGTGCCCCGGGTCGCAGCCGACGACCGCCGGCGGGCGCAGCAGGTCGACCTGCGAGCTCTTGTCGCGAAACGGCTGCGAGCCGGGCTGCGGGACGGCGGCGGCGGCCGCGATCACCCCGGCGGCGAACAGGTTCATGTCGTCATGAACGCATGCGGCGGCGCAGAGTGACGCTCACAGCGCGTACGTCTTGGCGATGATGTCGCGCTGGATCTCGTTGGTCCCGCCGTAGATCGACGAGACGAGCGCAGTCCGCACGAAGCCCTCCATGTCGTACTCGCTGGCGTAGCCGTAGCCGCCCATCATCTGCATGCCCTCGAGCGTGATCTGCTTGACGACCTCGGTCACCTTGAGCTTCGCCATCGACGCCTCGCGCGGGAACATGCGGCCGGGGTCGGCGTCGACGCGTGACGCCACGTCATAGGTCAGCAGGCGGCAGACCTCGAGCTCGGTCGCGAGGTCGGCGATGCGGTGGCGGATCGCCTGGAACGAGCCGATCGGCTTGCCGAACTGCTTGCGCTCCTTGACGTATGCGAGTACGTCGTCGAACGCCCGCTGCGCCAGGCCCAGCATGTTGGCCGCGATGATCAGGCGCTCGACGTTGAGCCCCGACATGAGCTGCGTCCAGCCGTTGCCCTCCTCGCCGAGGAGCGACTCGGCGGGCACGACGCAGTCGGTGAAGAAGACGTCGTTGACCTCGCGCCCGCCCATCGTCTCGATCCCACGGATCTCGACGCCCGTCGGCGTCGGTCGGGACCATGATCATGCTGATGCCCTGGTGCTTGTTCTCCTCGCGCGCGGTGCGGCAGACCAGCAGGATGTGCGACGCGACGTGGGCGCCGGTGATCCACGTCTTCTGGCCGTTGAGCACGTAGGAGCCGTTGCGGCGCTCGGCGCGGCACTGCAGCGAGCCGACGTCCGAGCCGGCCTCGGGCTCGGACATCGCGATCGCGTGCGGATGGCCGCCCGCGATCCGGCCGAGGATCTCGTGCTTCTGCTCCTCGGTGCCGAAGCGCTCGACCGCACCCGCGACGATGAGCGAGACCGCCATCGAGCCGACGGCAGCAGGCCGCGCGTCGTCTCCTCCAGCAGCAGGCAGAGATCCACGACGCTGCCGCCCCCGCCGCCGTACTCCTCGGGGATCGAGACGCCGACCCAGCCGAGCTCGGCGATCCGGCGGTAGATCTCGGGGTCGTGGCCCTCCTCGTGGGCCTCGCGCTGCTCGTGGGTACCGCACTCGCGGGCGGCGAAATCGCGCATCGCCTCCACGAAGGCCTGTTGTTCGTCGGTCAGCTGAAGCATGTCGGTATGCCACGCTACAGGCGTGAAGCGCCTCGCCGTCCCAGGCATCGCGACCGTGGTCATCCTGGCCATCGTCGCGCTGCTCATCTACGGCGTCGCGTCGAAGGACTCGAGCTCGTCGTCGCTCGACACGGCGGTCCAACGCGGTCAGCATCCTGCCGCGCCGGGCGCCACGCGGGAGCTGCCGGCGCTCAACGGCGGCGGCAGCCACCGCATCGCCGACTACCGCGGCAAGGTCGTCGTGTTGAACTTCTGGGCCAGCTGGTGCACGCCGTGCACCGACGAGGCGCCGCTGCTGCAGCGCACCCAGACCGCGCTCGGGTCGCGCGGCACGGTGCTCGGCGCCACCTACAACGACGTCCCGGGCGATTCCCAGGACTTCGAGCGCAAGTACCACGTGACCTACCCGTCGGGGCGCGACGTGGGCCTCAAGCTCGCCCAGGACTACAACACGCACGCGCTGCCCGAGACGTTCGTGATCGATCGCGCGGGCCGCGTGGTCGCGATCAGCCGCGGCCAGGTCTCCGAGCGCTTCCTGCGCAACGCGGTCCAGAAGGCGCTTGCGTCGTGAGGTGGGCGCTCGCAGCCCTGCTCGCGCTCGTCGTGGTCTCACCCGCCTTCGGGAAGGCCGCGAGCTTCGCCGACGTCGAAGACGAGGTGATGTGCGTGAGCTGCAACGTCGCCCTGAACGTCGCCGAGTCGCCGCAGGCCGACGCCGAGCGCAAGTACATCCGCCAGCTGATCGCCAAGGGCTACGACAAGGAGCAGGTCAAGCGGTCGCTCGTGGATGTCTACGGCGACAACGTGCTGGCGCTGCCGAAGTCCGAGGGCATCAACTGGGCCGCCTACCTCGTCCCGATCGCGCTGTTCGCCGCCCTGCTCGTGGCGCTCGGCTTCGGCCTGCGGCGCTGGCGCCGGCGCGAGCCGCCGTCCGGCGGGGCGGGCGGCGATCGTTCCCGAGCTGAGCGCCGACGACGCGGCCCGCCTCGACGCCGACCTCGCCCTGTTCGACCGGTGATCCTCGCCGCATCGACCACCGACACGACGGTCTTCGCCGCCTTCGCGGTCGGCGTCGTCTCGTTCGTGTCGCCGTGCGTGCTGCCGCTCGTGCCCGGCTACCTCAGCGCGGTCTCGGGCATCAGCCTGGCCGAGATCCGCAGCGGCGAGCGCAGCCTGGCCAAGCTGCTGATCCCCAGCATCATCTTCTGCGTCAGCTTCACCGTCATGTTCGTCCTGCTCGGGCATGAGCGCGACGAAGCTCGGCAGCACGCTCTCCGATCACCGCCTGACGCTGAACCGCATCAGCGGCATCCTGATCATCGCGCTGGGCGTCTTCTTCGTGCTGACGCCGTTCGTCGACGCGCTCAACAAGGAGTGGCGCCCGGAGGCGCTCATGCACCGCGCCGGCAACGGCGGCCCGGTGATCGCCGGGCTGGCGTTCGCGATCGCCTGGACGCCGTGCGCCGGCGCGACGCTGAGCGCGATCCTCACCGCCGCCGCCAACCAGGACTCCGTCTACCACGGCGGCGTGCTGCTGCTCTGCTACTCGCTGGGCCTGGCGATCCCGTTCCTGCTGTGCGCGGTGGCCTTCGACCGCGCAACTTCGGCGTTCAAGTGGATGCGCGACCACTACCTCGTGCTGACGGCGATCAGCGGGGTCATCCTCATCGTGATGGGCGTGCTGCTCCTGACGAACCAGTACAGCTGGCTGAACGCGCGTGCGCAGGACGGCCTGAACGCCCTGCACCTGGACTTCTTCAAGTCGCTGTAGTTGGATGGCCTGCCGTGGCGGGGCCGCGCGACCGCCACGCTCGGGCTCTAGCTACTCCCGTCCAAGCCGGGCGTTTCACCGTTGCTCAAGTGTCGCTCGCGATGACGGGGGCCGAAATCCGGCCGGTACTCCGAACGTCCAGGTCCGGATGCACGTCCAGGGCTAACGCGAAGCCCAGCGCCTCATCAACCTGCCAGCTTCGGCCTGGTGCTCTCCAGCGTCTCGTAGAGGCCCGGTCCGAGCCGACCCCGCAGCCGCTGCGCCGCTTCGGCGCAGTGCCGACGCTCGTCGTCAAGGCGAACGTCGCCGTGTGCTCTACTCGCGGCCTCGCAGGCACCGAGTACGAGCGCGGCGGCATCGCAACGGCCGTCAGCTTCGAGCAGGCAGGCCGCGACTCCAAGGGCGGCGGCGGCAAATGCGGGGCGCCCGAGTTCGCGCTCGGCATTGAGCGCGATGCGGATCGCGCGCCATCCCTCATCCCGGTCTCCTCGATCTGTCCTTCGACGGTCGCCAATCGCCGCCCGGCGAGGCTGAGCAGTGTCCGGACATCGAGGCGCTGGAAGGCGGCGAGCGCGTCGCGGTAGCCGTCTCTGGCCTGGGGTTTCGCGCCGGCAAGATCGGCGAGTTCGGCTTGGTTGTAGAGCATGATGCCGATGTCGATCTCGCTGCCCAACTGGCGGGCGTGCTGCTCCGCTGCGCGGTAGTGGGTAAGTGCCTGC
>CAWCEB010000175.1:0-26445 GCA_963794105.1 uncultured Actinomycetes bacterium
GATAGAGCGCCGCGACGTGCGGGCGCAGCCCCCAGCGGTGGCGATGTGCCGCGAGCGCCAGCGCCGCCTCGGCCTCGCCCCAGGCCAGCACGACGGGCGCGTCCGGCAGCCCGAACGGCGGCGGTTCGAGCGCGATGACGTGGTCGAAGGCGGTTGCCTGCTCCGCGGCCTCCCAGCCCGCGACCGTGAACCCACCCAGGCGCGGCGCCAGCGCTGCTGCCCAGCGCGGCGCGTCGGCGCACAGCGCGAGCACGCGCTCGCCCGACGCGACGAGCATGCCCAGCGTGCCCGCGACCCCCAGGCCGCGGCGGTCGACATCGCGCGCGCCGGGCGCGCGGCCGGCCTGCGGCAACGGCTCGCCCTCGAGCACCTCGACGGGCGCGGGGCGCGGTGCGACGGCGTCGCGCAGGACGAGCCGCGGCTCGACCGCGCCCTGCCATTCGTTGAGCTCCAGGCCGAACGTGGCGTCAAGCCCGTCCTCGCAGCCGTCAGGCAGCCGCGGCATGCCGAACGCGACAGCGCGGGCACGGACGCCGCCGGACTCGACCGTGAAGCGCACGTGCTTGCCCTCCCCCATCGGCCGTGGGTCGAGCAGACGCGCCGCCGGGACGAGCAGCACGGGCTCCGGGTTGGCCTGGCCGAAGGGCGCGAGGCGCTCGAGATCCTCGGCCAGCTCGGTCCCGAGCTCTCCGCCTGCGACCACTGCGTCGATCCGCGAGACCGGGATGAGGTCCTCGGGAGCAAGCACGGAGGCCGCGTGGGCCTCGAAGGCGGCGCGGAACGCCTCGACCTCGTTCGCGGCGATCGCGCAGCCCGCGGCGGCGCGGTGGCCGCCGTGGCGCTGCAGGTGGTGCGCGCATGCGTTCAGGCCGCCGAGGAGGTCGAATGCCGGGATCGAGCGCCCGGAGCCCGTGCCCTCCTCGCCGTCCAGCGCGATCACGACCGCGGGGCGGTGGTGCCGCTCGGCGATCCGGCTGGCGACGATCCCGATCACCCCGGGATGCCAGCCCTCGCCGGCGAGCACGTACGCGACGCGGTCGCCGAGCTCGGCCACCTGGGCCTCGGCCTCGAAGAGGATCCGCTGCTCGGTGAAGCGCCGCTCGGCATTGGCGGCGTCGAGCTCCCTGGCGATCGCCTCGGCGCGCTCGGGGTCGTCGGTGAGCATCAGCTCGACGCCCGCGTCGGCGCGATGCAGGCGGCCGGCGGCGTTGATGCGCGGCGCCAGGCGGAAGCCCAGCATGCGTGCGTCGACGCGCGAGGGGTCGCATTCGGCCACGCGCATCAGCGCGCGCAGGCCCGGCCGCCGCGTCACCGCGAGTGCGGCCAGGCCCTCGCGCACCAGGCGCCGGTTCTCGCCGGCGAGCGCAACGCAGTCAGCGACGGTGGCGAGCGCCACGAGGTCGAGGTCGACGTCGGCCTCGGCGGGATCGCGACCCGACGCGCTCAGCAGCGCGCGGGCGAGCTTGTAGACGACCGCCGTGGCGCAGAGGTCGCGGCACGGGTAGCCGCAGATCGACGGGTGCACGATCGGCGCGGCCGGCAACACGCCGTCGGCACGCGCCTGGTGATGGTCGGTGACCACGACATCCATCCCCGCCGCCCGCGCCGCCGCCACCTCGTCGACCGCGGTGATCGCGCAGTCGGCCGTGAGCAGCAGCCGCGTGCCGCGCTCGGCGAGGCGCTCGACGGTGGCCATCGCCAGCCCGTAGCCATCCTCGGTCCGGCTGGGCAGGAACCAGTCGCACTCGGCGCCGAGCGAGCGCAGCACGCGGATCAGGATCGAGGTGGACGAGACCCCGTCCACGTCGTAGTCCCCGTGGACCGTGATCCGCGTCTGGTCGCGCACGTGGCGCAGGATCAGCTCGACGGCTTGATCGATCCCGGCGAACCGTGACGGGTCGTGGGACTCCTCGGCCGTGAGGAACGCCAGCGCGTCCGCCGGCTCGCCCGAGCCCGCGCCGCACGAGCACCTGCGCGAGCGCGCTGCTGACGCCGAGCTCGCGCTCCAGGCGCCAGGCGTCGGTGAGGTCGCACGGCGGGATCTCGAGGCGCGGTTCCATCCGTCGCCGACACTGGCAGCGACGCCGGACAGCACGCATCGCCGTTCCCGCATCGTGCGGGCAACGCCGGGACGGTGGCGGTCAGTGAGGGAGGGGGTGAACCGCTGGCGCTCACTTGGGCTGCCTAGGTCGCTATATGCGCGAACTATGCCGCCCAAGTCGCGTTCGGTTGCGGCCGCGCCAGGCGTGGGCCCCCGTACTTCGAACTCTTCGTAGCCGCGGGGCCCAAGCTCACGACCTTCGGCCAAAGCAGGAAGCGCGCCCGGTCAGGCCAGCTCGTCCAGCAGGTTCGCGAGGTCGGCTGGGCGGGACAGCATCGGCGAGTGGCTGGTGGCGATCTCGAGTGGCTCGACACCCAGCCGCTGTACCGCCACGCGCCGCAGCCAGTCGGGCGACATCGCGGCGTCCTGGGTCCCGATGATCGAGCTCGCCCGTCCCGGCGGGCGCTCGGCGAGCGGGTAGTCGCCGTCGTAGACGCCCGGCGCCTGCGGGCGCAGCCGCGCATAGGCCGCCAGCGCGGTCGCGCGGTCGCAGTCGTGATACATCGACCGCAGCGCGTAGGCCTCGTCCACCCACACGCTGCGCCCGCGCTCGTCGCGCGTGATGCCGTCGTCCGGGAACCCGGGCATGAGGGCGCCCTCGGCGAACATCTCCCGCGTCGCGCGCCCCCATGGCGGGACGAACGCGCAGAGGAAGACGCGATGCGGCGCGTCGACGAGCGGAATCGTCAGGCCGGCGAGCGAGTGACCGACGACGATGTCGGCCGGCGGGACCAAGGCGGCATAGTCACGGAGCGTCGCGCCGGGATCGTCACCGGGCAGGTCGACGGTTCGGACCTGGTGGCCGCGGACGTGCAGCTCCGTGGTCAGGTGCTCCCAGCACCACGAACCGTGCCAAGCGCCGTGGACGAGTGAGAAGCTCGCGATCCGCGGACGCTACAGATCCAGCGGCGTGTAGCCGCGGCGCACGCCCTCGTAGTACACGGCCGCGATGCCGAGCAGCGCGCCCGGGATGGCATCAAGCGACGTGGCGAGATGCGTGTGGTGGCGGCCGGGGACCGTGAAGCCGTTGATGATCAGCGCGACGAGGATCGCGCCGATCACGGCGCCCAGCAGCGCGCCGACGATGCCGCCCCAGTAGCGGTCCGGCAGGAACACCGTGAAGTGCCAGATCGCCAGGCCCATCATCACCCAGACAAGCATGCCCATGACTAGCGAGCCCTCCCGTGGCGCTTGTTGCGCGGCCCGCGCCGCTTCTGCTTGTCGCGCTTCTTGGGCTCGTCCTTCATGACGAGGTCCTCGGGCAGCGCGTCGGCGGTGGGATCGCGCTTGGGCGCGACGACCGGCTCGTGCAGCTCCTTCACCATCTCCTGGAACTCCGAGGCGGTGACGGCCTGCCCGGGCAACTCGGGCTCCGTGAGGCGCTTGGACGCGCGCTCCTTGCGCTTGGGCTCGACATCAACCGGGCCGCCCTGCGTTGCGACCGCGTAGGCCGGAATCGGGCCACCGAGCGCCTCGTGGATCCGCAACCGGCGGCGCACGTAGATCGCCTCGCGCTCCTTCCAGTGCGTGAGCACCGGGGAGGCGATGAAGATCGACGAGTACGCACCGGAGATCACGCCGACCAGCAGCGCGAACGCGAAGTCCTTGAGCGTCTGACCACCGAAGAGCAGCAGCGCGAGCACCGGCAGGCAGGTGCAGAACGTCGTCGCCAGGGATCGCGTCAGCACCTCGCTCATCGAGCGGTTGACGATCTGCGAGAAGGCGGCGCGCGGCATCCGTGGCACGTTCTCGCGCACACGGTCGAACACGATGATCGTGTCGTAGAGCGAGTAACCGAGGATGGTCAGGAGCGCCGCGACCGTCGACGTCGTCACCTCCCGGCCGAGCAGGGCGTAGACGCCGGAGGTGATGAGGACGTCGTGCATCAACGCGATCAACACCGGCACCGCGTACTTCCATTCGAAGCGCAGCGCGATGTAGGCGCTGATCACCAGCAGCGAGGCGATGATCGCGATCACCGCCGAGTTCGCGACGGTGTTGCCGAACGTCGGGCCGATCGATTGGCTGTCAGGCGTCTTGGCGAAGCCGTAGGACTTGTCCAGCGCGTCGCGGACGGTGTTCAGCTTCGCCGGCTCGAGCGTCTTCGTGGAGATCTGGAAGGCGTTGGATCCCAGCTCCTTGTTGGAGACGCGCTGGATCTTCGCGTCGCCCAGCCCCTGGCCGTCGAGCACGGTGCGCAGCCTGTTCTCCGTCGTGGGCTTGGTGAACGCCGCGGTGATGCGCGTGCCGGACTCGAAGTCGATGCCGAAGTTCAGGCCCTTGCCGCCGAGCGCCAGCGCGCCGATCACGAGGATCACGCCAGAGAACGAGAAGAACCACTTCGACGCGCCCATGAAGTCGAAGCGCTCCCAGCGGTTCTTGGCGTTCGGGTCGACGCCGAGCGCCGCGGGATGGGTGATCAGCCGCGAGCGGCCCATCGTGCCCAGGACCGCCTGCGTGGCGAGCACCGCCGTGAACAGCGAGACGAGCGTGCCGATGCCCAGCGTGAAGGCGAAGCCCTTCACCCCCGCCGTCGCGAGGATGAACAGGATGAACGCCGTCATGAACGTCACGACGTTGGCGTCGATGATCGCCGCGATGCCGCGCTTGTAGCCCTGGGCGATCCCGGCGGCCACGGATCTACCGTGGCGTATCTCCTCTTTGACGCGTTCGAAGATGACGATGTTCGCGTCCGCGGCGACGCCGATCGTGAGGATCAGGCCCGCGATGCCCGGCAGCGTCAGCGTGATCGGGATCAGCTTGATCATCGCGAAGAAGTAGACGGCGTAGACCAGCAGCGCCATGACCGCGATCACGCCGAGCACGCGATAGAACACCAGCAGGAACAGCGCGACCACCAGGAAGCCCACGGCGCCCGCGAGCAGGCCCTGGTTGAGCGCCTGCTTGCCGAGCGTCGCTGACACCTGCGACTGGCTGATCAGCTCGAGCTTCAGCGGCAGCGCGCCGGTCTTCAGCAGGTTCGCCAGGCGCTGGGCGCTGCGGATCGTGAAGCCGCCGGAGATCTCCGAGCCGTTCGAAGCGTCGATGCCGTCGGGGTTGCGCTGGTAAGTCGATGTACGGGACCGAGATCAGGTCCTGGTCCAGGCGGATCGCGAAGTGCTGGTAGGCGGCCGTCGGATCCTGGCCGGGAAGGTGCTGCGCGGCGCCGCGCTGGGCGATCTCGCGCGTGACCTTCTGCCATGTCTTGCGCCCCGAGCTCGTGAAGTCGAACGTGACGTTCGGCGCCGAGAGCTCGTCGAAGTTCTGCTCGGGGTTCTTGATGTCGGTGCCGCGCGGGACCGGGTTGTCGTTCAGGACGTACCACTGGTCGGTCTTCTGCTTGGCCTTGTCGTTGGACTGCTCGGCGCGCAGGATGACCGTGCCCTCGGGCACCTTCATGGTCGTCAGCTCTGGGTACGTCACTCCCAGCGTGCGGAACTCGGGCTTCTTGAGCGCGGCCTCGCAGTCGGACTTCAGCGCCGAGGTCGTCTCCTGCGGGCCGCAGACGACGGTCTGCTGCTTGTCGGCGACGCCGTAGTACTGGCCGGTGTGCGTGTCGAGCGGGTACTTGTGCGGCGCGCGCTTGGAGGCGATCTTCAGCGACTCGAACAGCGAGCGCGAGGCGGCGCCGGAGCCCGCCTGGCCGTCGCCGGTGACGGCGGGGTCCGCCGGGCTGGGCTGCCCGTTGTCGCCGAGGACATTGTTCTCCCAGTCGTAGAAGAACATCTGGGCCACCTGGCCGACCTGCTGCTCGGCCTCGGCGGCGTTCTTGACGTCCGGCAGGTTGACGTTGACCTGGTCCTTGCCCGAGCGCAGGATCTCCGGCTCCGCGACGCCGAGCTGGTCGACGCGCTCGCGCATGATGTCCAGCGTGCGCTGGAGCGCGTCACCGGTGACCTGCGGCGCGAACTTGGTCGGCTTGGCCTGGTAGACCAGGCTGACGCCGCCCTTGAGGTCGAGCCCCTCACGGGTCTTCTTCGTGGCGATGACGACACCGCTCGCGATGAGCAGGCCGGCCACGAGCAGCAGGATGAAGAGATTGCGTCGGCGGTCGGTCATTGGGGCGGGGCCGTGGGAGGTTACTTCGCGGGCGTCAAGACGAGCAGGAGGCCCCCGTCGTCGTCATACGCAGGAAACAGATCGGCGGTGGCACGTGCGGGCAGATCGCCCTCCGCGTGCACCTCGACGGGCTTGCCGAGCGCACGCACCCCCCACTCCAGCACGGTCGCGACATGGTCCTGCCCGTCGTCGAACCGCAGGCCGAGCACGTCGGTGACCTGGCGGCCGATCACGCGCTCGGTGTCCAGGCCGGTCAGCTCGCGCGCGCCGCGGCCGGCGCCGATCAGCTTGCCGTCCTGGTCGGAGACGAAGAACGCGGCGTCGGGCGCCGGGTAGTAATCGTCGAGCAGCTCGAACAGGAACCCGAACCCGCACTTCGAGCAGCCGCGCGCCTGGCGGCGAAAGCCGGCGTTGCGCTCGTTCGCCGCGGTGCGGTTGCCGCAGTTGGGGCAGATGAACAGGTGGGCCATGCCCTTCCAAGCTTAGGCAACCGCGCGGCGCACGCCCTCCGGTGCGGGTGGTAGACACCGCGCGTGGCCGAACAGTCCCAGCAGCCCGTTCCGGTCGGCGACCTGGAGATCGCCCAGCGGATCGCCGGCGCTGCGCGGTCGGGCGCGCGCGCCGATCGTGAGCCGACGCTCGAGCAGCTGCTGAGCGCGTTCGGCGAGGCTGAACCGACCCCGCAGGCGCGCACGCGGATCGCCTCGGCGCTGACGCTCGCCGGCCTGCGGGCCACGCCGACGGTCCACGAGGCGCACCCGGGCGAGCGGCTGAAGCTGCGCCCGCCGGGCGGTGGCGGGCGCGGTCGCGCCGTGCTCGGTGTTGGCGTGCTCGCGCTCGTCATCGGTGCTGCCGCAGCGGTCGCCGCGCTGAGCGGCGGAGGCGGTGGCGACAAGAACAAGAGCGCTGCGGACGCCCTGCCGGCGACGACGACGCAGGCGACGGCGACAACGCCGCCCGCCACGGCCACCGAAACCACGCCGGCGACGACGCCCGCCACGCCCGCCAAGAAGAAGACCGCCAAGAAGAAGAAGAAAGCCAAGCCGGCCGCGCCCAAGCGGGTCGTCGTGAAGCTCGTCCCGGGCCCGCAGGCGTCGTACCTGTGCGTCGACCATGGCCCGGGAACGCCGACGACCGAGACGACTCTGTCCGCGCCGCTGACCTTCAAGGGCAAGCGCGTGCGGCTCAACGTCGGCCTGTCGTCGGTCAACGTCACGGTCAACGGCAAGCCGTTCAAGCTCGCGTTCTCGCCGAGCGGCTACGACATCGGCCTGAAGAAGCGCACGTTCCTGCCGCAGGGCCAGCGGCCCTGCGCCTAGCGCTGAGGGACAGGGGTGCGCTGGCGCCAGGCGTGGGCTCCGATCGTCGGAACTCTGACGACGTTGGGGGCCCACTCATGGGCGGGCCGCCCTAGAACAGCTGCGCGGCCTCGGGCGGCGGCTCGAGGCCGAGGTGGGCGAAGGCGTGCGCGGTTGCGACGCGGCCGCGGGCGGTTCGCTTGAGCAGGCCGCACTGCAGCAGGTAGGGCTCGTAGACGTCCTCGATGGTGTCCTGCTCCTCCCCGACGGTCACCGCGAGGGTCGAGAGGCCGACCGGGCCGCCGGCGAACTTCTGGCAGACGGCGCCGAGGATGTCGCGGTCGAGGCGGTCCAGGCCGAGGTCGTCGATCTCGAGCTGCGCGAGCGCCGCGTCGGCGACCGGTGCGGTGACCACGCCGTCGCGCGGACCTCGGCGTAGTCGCGCACGCGCTTGAGCAGGCGGTTCGCCACGCGCGGCGTGCCGCGGGAGCGAGAGGCGATCGCCTCGGCGCCGTCGTCGTCCAGCTGGATCTCGAGGATCGCGGCGCTGCGGCGGACGATCGCGGCGAGATCGCGCACGTCGTAGGCGTCGAGCCGGTGCTGGATGCCGAAGCGGTCCCGGAGCGGCGTCGTCAGGAGGCCCGCGCGCGTCGTGGCGCCGACCAGCGTGAACGGCGGAAGGTCGAGCGTGACGACGCGCGCGCCCGCGCCCTGGCCGACGGTGATCGGCAGCCGGCCGTCCTCCATCGCCGGGTAGAAGGTCTCCTCCAGCGCGCGCGGCAGCCGGTGGATCTCGTCGACGAAGAAGATCGAGCGCGGCTCCAGCGCCGTCAGGTAAGCGGCGACGTCGCCCTTGCGCTCGAGCGCCGGACCCGCGGTCATGACGAACGGCACGTCGAGCTCCGCGGCCAGGATCTGCGCCAGCGAGGTCTTCCCCAGGCCCGGCGGGCCGGCGAGGAGCACATGGTCGAGCGCGTCGCCGCGCTGCGCGGCGGCCTCGAGCGACACCGCGAGCTGCGACTTCACCGCCGCCTGCCCGACGAACTCCTCGAGCAGCCGCGGCCGCAGCGAGCGGTCGAGCTCGTCCTCGGGCAGCACGCCCGGGGTCTGGATGCGGTCGGAGCTCATCGGCGGGCCTCCCGCAGCGCCGCCGCGAGCAGCTCTTCAGCCGAGTCGCCGGCCGCGTCACGCAGCAGCGCGTCGGCCTCGCGTGGATCGAACCCGAGCTCGAGCAGGCCGTCGCGCGCGATCGTGCGCGGGTCGTCGGAGCGGCGCACCACGATCGGGCCGTCGTCCTCGTCGGGCGTGACGCCGGCCTTCTCGCGCAGCTCGACGACGATCCGCTCCGCCGTGCGCTTCCCGATGCCGGGCACGGCCTGGAACCGGGCGGCGTCGCCGCCCGCGAGCGCCCGCAGCAGCTCGCGCGGCGTCCCGCCGCTGAGCACCGCCAGCGCCACCTTCGGCCCCACGCTCTGGACGCCGATCAGCAGCAGGAAGAGATCGCGCTCCTCCTCGGTGGCGAAGCCGTACAGGTTCAATGCGTCGTCGCGGACGATCAGATGCGCGTGCAGCGAGACCTGGCCGCCCACCGCGGGCACATGACGCAGCGTCTCGCCCGACACCGCGAGCCGGTAGCCCACGCCCGACGCGGTCTCGACGACCACGTGATCGGCGCGGCGCACCGCGACATCGCCCGCGACCAGGGCGATCATCCGGCGACCGCCATCGCGAGCGGAGCGTGGTTGGCGTGGCAGATCGCCACGGCGAGGGCGTCGGCGGCGTGATCGGGCGACGGCACGGCGGTCAGGCCGAGCAGCGCCTGCACCATCCGCCCGACCTGGTCCTTCGCCGCGCGGCCCGTGCCGCAGACGGCGGCCTTGACCTGCTGGGGCGTGTAGCCGGCGCAGGCGATCCCGCGCTGGCCGGCGGCGAGCATCACGACCCCGCGCGCCTGGCCGACCGCGAACGCCGAGCGCGCGTTCGCGCCGAAGTAGAGCTCCTCGAGCGCGACGGCGTCCGGCTCGTGCTCGTCAAGCAGCGCGCAGACGCGCGCGTGGATCGTCGCGAGCCGGCGCTCGGGCGCCAGACCTGCCGCCGTTTCGATGCAGCCGCCGTCGAGCGCGACGAGGCGCCCGCCGCGGCGCGCCACCACGCCATACCCGGTGTTGGCCAGGCCAGGGTCGATCCCGAGGACGTTCACTGCTCGGGGATTCTCCGCACGCGGGCGGACGCCTCCCCGCGTAGTGTCCAGCGCCACCGTGCCTGACTGGGAAGCAGAAGGCCTGCTCGAGGGCCTCGACGAGGACGAGCGGCGCGAGCGCGCCGAGCTGCTGGACTACCTGCACGACGAGTGCGGCGTCGCGATCGAGCGGCTGCGCGACAACGACCCCGCGCTGCTGATCGCCATCCCCGCCGAGCGCCACGTCGGGGGTGAGCCTCGCCACACGCCGCGCGAATGCGCGCAGGCGGCCGGCATCGACCTCGAGCTGGCGACGCGGCTGCGCCGCGCGATGGGCCTCCCCGTGATCTCGCCCGACGAGCGCTCGCTCGGCGACGCCGACATGGAGAGCCTCAGGCTCGCCGCGCAGTACCTCGAGGCCGGGATGCCCGAGGACGACGTGCTCGCGGTGACCCGCGTACTCGGCCGCGGGCTCGGCCAGGCCGCGATCGTGATGCGCCGGATCGCGATGAGCATGGCGCTCGAGCCCGGGCTGAGCGAGCGCGAGCTGGCGCAGCGCTTCGGCGCGATGGCGGGCACGCTGACGCCGTCGACGGTCCCGATCATGGAGCAGACGCTGAAGCTGCACCTGCGCCAGATGCTCGCCGGCGAGATTGCGCGCGCCGCCGAGCGCCGCGACGGCTCGCTGCCGGGCGCGCGCGAGGTCGGCGTCGCGTTCGCCGACCTGGTCGGGTTCACGCGCCTGGGCGAGGACGTCCCGCCTGAGGAGCTCGGCGCGGTCGCGTCGCGGATGGAGGACATGGCCTCCGACGTGCTGGTCGCGCCGGTGCGCCTCGTCAAGACGATCGGGGACGCCGTGATGTACGTGAGCGAGGATCCCGCCGCGCTGCTGACCGGCTCCATCGATCTGTCGCGAACATCCGAAGAGCAGGGCGACGACTTCCCCCAGCTGCGCATCGGCGCCGCGGCGGGTCAGGCGATCACGCGCGAGGGCGACTGGTTCGGTCGCCCCGTCAACCTCGCCAGCCGGATCACCGCAATCGCGCGGCCGGGCAGCGTCGTGGTCAGCGAGCCGCTGAAGGAAGCGGTGCCAGAGGACAACTTCCGGTTCTCGTTCATCGGCGCCCGCAAGATCAAGGGCGTGCCGGGCTCAACCGCTCTGTTCCGGGCGCGCAAGCTCGCGGACGGCGGGGACGGCGAGGCAGGCAAGAGCTGAGGCCATCCCGACGACGCTCATCAGCCGCAGCGTCGCGTGCAGGCCGATTCCGTCGGCGATCGGGCCGGCGAGCGCGAGGCCGATCGGCATCAGCCCCGCCGACGCCGTGAAGTCGTAGGACGACACGCGCGAGAGCGCCCGGCGACGGGATGTGCTGCTGCAGCGACATCTCCCACAGGGTGAAGGCGACCGACACGGCCACGCCCGTGACCGCCTCGAGCGCGGCGATCGCGGCAACGGGCAGGCCCGACCCGATGATCGCCGCCTGCGAGGAGGCGACGACGAACCCGACGAACGACGCGCGCAACGGCCGGCGGAACTTCACGCGATAGATCAGCACCTGGCCGAGGACCGATCCGACCCCGAACCCGGCGACGATCGCCGCCCAGCTCGACGCGCCGTTCAGCTCGCGCTCGGCCAGGATCGGTCCCAGGACGAACACCGACGGCAGCACGATCACGTGGTAGGCGCCCAGCGCGATGAGGCCGGTCCAGACCCATGTGCGCGAGCGGACCTCGCGCCAGCCGCCGCGCAGCTGCTCGAGGAAGCCCTCGCCCTCGTCGCCACCGCCGGCCCCCAGCGCACCGGGCGCGATCCGCAACAGGAAGACGATGCTCGCCACGAACGTCGCGGCGTCGAGCAGGATCGCTCCGCCGGGATCGGCGATCGCGATGACGACGCCGGCGATGACCGGCCCCAGGATGTTCGAGGCGCTCTGCGTGCCGCCGAGCAGCGCGTTGGCCTCCTGCAGGCGGTCGGACTGGATCGTCTCGGGCAGCAGGCCGTTCATCGCCGGCCAGAAGAAGGCATCGCCGGTGCCGTAGACCGCGGCCAGCGCGGCGAGCATCCAGACCTCCGCGTTGCCCGTGATCAGCAGCACGCCTGTGATGACCTGGACGACCGCGCGTACGGCGTCGGAGGCGATCATCACGCGCCGGCGCGGGATCCGGTCGCCCCACACGCCGGCAGCCAGCGCGAACAGCGCGAACGGGATCGTCCCCGCGGCCACCACGAGGCCGAGGTCAGCCGCCGAGCCGCCGCTGTCGATGACGCCGAACGCAAGCGCGACCGGAGCGATGCGGTCCCCCAGGCGCGACAGCGCCTGGCCCGCGAACAGGTTGCGGAATGCCGGTTCCCGGAGGGCCGGGAGCCTGCCGCCCGTCATCTCAGCCGGCGACCCGCTCCAGCACGTCGGCGTCGACGTCGAAGTTGGCGTGCACGTCGCCGACGTCGTCGTTGTCCTCGAGCGTGTCGATCAGGCGCATCAGCTTCGTCGCCCCGTCCTCGTCGAGGTGCACCTTGGTCGTCGGCAGCTGCGTGACCTCGGCGCTCTGCAGCTCGATGCCGGCCTCCTCCAGCGCCGCGCGCACCGCCTGCAGGTCGCTGGGCTCGGTCAGGACCTCGAAGACGTCGTCGTCGACCCCGATGTCCAGGGCGCCGGCCTCGATCGCGGGCATCAGGTCGTCCTCGGAGTAGCGCTCGCCGTCGACGACGACCACGCCGCGCTTCTCGAACAGGTAGGCGACCGAGCCGGGCTCGCCCAGGCTGCCGCCGTGCTTGGTGAACGCGTGACGGACCTCGGCGCCGGTGCGGTTGCGGTTGTCGGTGAGCGCCTCGATCAGCAGCGCGACGCCGCCGGGGCCGTAGCCCTCGTAGACGACCGTCTCGTAGGACTCGGCGTCGGCGCCCGCGCCGGTGCCCTTGGCGATCGCGCGCTCGATGTTGTCCTTGGGCATCGAGGCGTCCTTGGCCTTCGAGATGGCGAGCGCCAGCGCCGGGTTGCCCTCGGGGTCGCCTCCGCCCTCCTTCGCCGCGACCGTGATCGCGCGCGTGAGCTTGGTGAAGAGCTTGCCGCGACGGGCATCGACGATCGCCTTCTTGTGCTTGATCCCAGCCCATTTGGAATGCCCGGCCATGGGCTTCAGCTTATCGGCGGATCTGCTCGTACAGCCGCTCGTAGGCGGCCGCGCAGCGTCCGGTGGAGAAGTCCTGGGCGCGCGCTCGGCAGGCGCCCGGTTCGGCCTCGGCCATCGCCCGCTCGAGCGCCGCGGCGAGCTCGGCGGGGTCGTCGCCGTCGAAGGCCAGGCCGACCCCCGGGCGGTCGTAGAGCTCCGCGGTGGGTCCCACCGACGGCGTGCCGCAGGCCATCGACTCGACCAGGACGAGCCCGAACGCCTCGCCCCAGCTGGGCAGCGCGGCGACGTGTGCCTCGCGGTAGGCGGCGGCGAGCGCGGCGCGGTCGTCGAGGTCGCGCAGCTCGACGAACGGCTCGGACTCGATCTGGCCCGCCCCGCGGCGGTCGAGGACGAGGCGCACGCCGTCCATCTGGCGCACGGCGTCGATGAGCAGGCCCACGCGCTTGCGCGGTTCGGAGCGATCGGCGGGGCACACGACGGTCGGCGTGGCCGCGCGGCCCTCGCCGGGCGCGAACGTGCCGAGATCGACCGGCGGCGCGATGACGCGCGGATCCACGCCCAGCCAGCGGCGCATCCCCTCCGCAGCGTGCTCGCTGAGGACGACCACGGCGTCGGCCCTCAGCGCGCGTGCGAGCAGCTCCTTGCGCAGCCGCCGGTTCGCGATCGCGGCCCGGTGCGGCACGCCCATGTACGAGAACACCGCCGGGCCGCCCCATCGCAGCGCTGCGCCGGCGTCGGTCGCGTGCAGCGCATGGGCGACGTCGGGCGGCCGGCGGCGCAGCTCGCGCACGGCGAACGGGATGTGCGTCAGGTGCTGCTCGTACAGGCGGCGATCCAGACGCGCCTCGGGCAGCCGCGGGACGAGCGTCACCTCCACCCCGTCCTCCACCTGATCCTCGGTGCGCCCGGCGTGCCCGGCGACGATCCGCGCCGCGTGGCCGCGTTCGTTCAGGCCGGTCGCCAGCTCGTGGGCGAACCGCTCGGACCCACGGCGCACCTCCGGCCAGAACACCGGGTTGAGGATCGCGACGTTCACAGGATCGGCGTCCGGTGGCGCACCGCTCCGCGCGCCATCGCCGCCGTCTCGGCGACGTCGATCGCCATGCGTGCAGGGAGCTCGGAGGCGGCGCGTGCCAGGCCGCGCGGGTCCGAGCCGTACGACGGGCGCGCGATCGCCACCCACGGCGCGACGAGCAGCGCCGCCGGCAGCGGATGGCGGCGCGCGACCGCCAGCCCCGCCAGCGCCGGCAGCAACAGCGCGTGGCTCGGCTTCCAGAAGAGGCGCAGCGGCATGTGCTCGCGCAGCTGCGGGTGACGGCGCACGATGTAGGCCAGGTGCTGCCAGCGCCACGTCTCGCGCAGGCGCGCCGGCAGCGTCACCGCTTCGACCGCGTGGTAGGTGAGCACCTCGGGCGCGGCGACGATCGTCGCTCCGAGCGCCTGCGCGCGGATCGCCAGGTCGGTGTCCTCGCCGGCGGCGAGCGGGAGCGCCTCGTCGAACCCGCCCACCCGTTCCAGCAGCGAGCGCGGGTAGGCGATGTTGCAGGTCTGCGCGAACGGCGTCGGCGGTGTGACCTCCTGGCTGCGCGCGTGCGGCGCGTGGTGCTTGACCGCGAGCTCGTCGGGATCGACGCGCGTCGTGCCCTGGACGATCGCGTCCGGATGGCGCTCGACCGCGGCCAGCGCGCCGGCGAGCCAGTCGGCCGGCGGCCGGCAGTCGTCATCGGTGAAGAGGATCGTTGCGCCGCGCGCGAGCCGCCAGGCGGCGTTGCGCTTGGCGGCCGGGCCCGCGGACCCACCGCCTCCGGCGGCGTGTGCCCGGGTTCGAAGGTCACGTGCCGCAGGACGCCCGCGGCGGCGAGCGGATGGGTGCGCAGCAGCTCCTCGGTCTCCGGCCCCGAGGAGTCGTGGGCGACGATCAGCTCCCACGTCTCGTGCGGGAGCGTCTGCTCCTCGAGCGCGTTGAGCAGCCACCGCAACCGCAACGGGCGGTCGTGGCTGGCGACCACGACGCTGAGCGTCAGGCCCAGACCTTCCACGGCGCGTCGCCACCGGCCCACAGGTCGTTGAGCTGCACGGCGTCCTTGTAGGTGTCCATGCACTCCCAGAAGCCCGTGTGGCGGAAGGCGTGCAGCTGGCCGTCGGCGGCCAGCCCCTCGAGCGGCTCGCGCTCGAGCACGCTGGAGTCGCTCAGGTACTCGAGGACGCCGGGCTCGAAGACGAAGAACCCGCCGTTGATCCAGTGCTCGGAGCGCGGCTTCTCGCGAAAGCCCGTCACGCGACCGTGTTCGCCGTCGACCTCGGTGACGCCGAACTGCAGCTCGGGCCGCACGACGGTCATCGTCGCCAGGGCACCGTGCTCGGCGTGGAACGCGAGCACCGCGTTGAGATCGAGGTCGGCCAGGCCGTCGCCGTACGTTGCGCAGAAGCGCTGGTCCCCGACGACGTCCGCCAGTCGCTTGATGCGCCCGCCGGTCGGCGTGTCGAGCCCGGTGTCGACGCAACGCACCGTCACGTCCGCGGGCCAGTCGGACTCTGCGGCGAACGCAGCCATCATCTCGCTCTTGTAGCCGCACGCGAGCACGATGTCGCACAGCCCGTGGCTCGCGTACAGCTGGACGACGTGCCAGATGATCGGCTTGCCGCCGATCTCGACCAGCGGCTTCGGGATCGACTGGGTCTGCTCCTGCAGCCGCGTCCCCCGACCCCCGCAGAGGATCACCACCTTCACGCGCGGAAGCCTAGGCGCTCGCGCGCCAGGCGGCGCAGGTCGCGCCCGACCGCACGGCCCAGCTCGCGCAGGGACAGCTGCAACGGACCGATGCGCACCTTCCCGCGCGCCGCGTCGTAGCGCGCCTGCGCGGCGGCGAGCGATGGCAGGCTGTCGAGCGAGAGGTCCAGGACGGATCCGCGGATGCCGACACCGACGACCTGCATCGGGATCGCGGGGTCGCCGAGGCCCGCAACCCAGACATCGTCGAACCCCTGCTCCAGCAGCGCGCGGAACCCGTCGGGCGTGAAGCGGAAGTAGTCGTGCGGGTACTCGTGGATCCCGAACAGCATCACCGAGCTGATGACCGCCACACCGCCGTCCGGCGAGCAGACGCGCGCGAGCTCACGGCATGCCTGCGGCGGATCGGCGCAGTGCTCGAGCGTGTCGAGGCACAGCGCGGTGCCGACGCTGCCGTCCTCGAAGCGCAGCGCGCGCAGGTCCTCGATGCGGTCCACGCCCGGGCCCTCGCGCATGTCGGTGCCGATGAACGAGCGGCCGGGGAACAGCGCGCGCAGGTCTCCCACCCCGCTGTCGGGATCGGTCAGGAACGAGCCGAACTCGACGACCGGGTCGGGCATCGCCACCACGCGCTGCAGGTCCGCGACGAAGTCGGCGATCAGGGTCTGCGCCATGGCCGCGCGTAGTATGGCCGCGCCGATGCAGGAGTCCCGCCGCGCGGCCCGCGCCGACGCCTACGAGAACCCGCGCGCCGAGCTGCAGCGCCACGTCCCGGCCGGCGCTCGGCGCGTGCTGGACCTCGGCTGTGCGTCCGGCGCGCTCGGCGCGGCGCTGAAGGCGCGCGGTTCGTACGTCGTCGGCGTCGAGCGCGACGCGGCCTACGCGGCCCGCGCGCGCGAGCGACTCGACGAGGTGATCGAGGCCGACCTCGAGACGCTCGACCCCGCGCCGCTCGGCCGCTACGACGTGCTGATCGCCGGCGACGTGCTCGAGCACCTCGCCGATCCATGGACGGTCCTGCGGCGCTTCGCGGAGATCGTCGAGCCCGGCGGGACCGTCGTCGTCTCGCTGCCCAACGTCCGCCACTGGGAGTCGGTCTTCGCGATCGCCGTGCAGGGGCGCTTCCCGCGGCGCAACGAGGGCGTCTTCGACCGCACGCACCTGCGCTGGTTCACCCTGCACGACGCCTGGAGCCTGGTCGACCAGGCGGGCCTCGAGGTCGAGGCCGTCGAGCGGCGGATCAGGTACCGGCGGGTTGGAGGGGCGAAGGAGACGCCGGCCGCTCGGCTGATCGCTCGGCTTCCGGGTCCTCGTGCGTTCCTGACCTACCAGCACGTGATCCGAGCCCGCAAGCCGGCCTGATGAACGCCGAGACGGCGAGGATGGCGATCAGCGGCTCCAGCGGCGCGCGATAGCGGGTGCCGCCGTCGCCCGTGTAGGCGACCGCCGTCGCGAAGAACAGGGCCAGCACGGCGAGGACGAGGCCCCGGCGCCGCCGGTGGCGCCAGAGGCCGGCGAGCGCCGCGATCCCGACGAGCAGGTACGACCAGGCGCCGAGCTTCGAGAACCAGCCGATGCGCCCCTCGAACGGCGCCTCGTACTGCGCCGAGGGCGGCGTGCGGACGTCGAAGGTTCGGTTGATGCCGTTCCAGTAGAAGGCCTTGATCACCGACGACGGGTGATCGGAGATGTAGTCGCGCGCGAGCTTGCGCAGGCGCGCGGCGAACTCGTGGTCGGACGTGCGCTCGCGCAGGATCGACAGGTCGCCGTGCGGCACCGGGCGCCATGCCCAGGGGTGCTGGTGGTCGTTGGCGGCCTCGTCGTTGAAGACGCCATACAGCGCCGCGTCCTGGATCGAGATCGGGACGAAGCCGCCGTCCACGTGGTGGTTGCGGATCGTCCACGGCGCGATCACCAGCGCCGCGACGACGCCGGCGACGACGGTCAGGCCGATCCCGCGGCGCCAGCCGACCATGGCGATCCACGCGACGAGGATCGTCGCGCCGAGCATCCCGAAGGAGGGGCGCGCGAGCATCGCGATGCCGAGCACGGCGCCGGTGAGCACAGCGCGCCGCGGCGTGGGCGTGCGCGTCCACGCCAGCAGGAGCACCGCGAGCAGCAGCGGCGTGGCGATCGCCTCGGAGTACAGGAGCTCCTCGAACTGGAACGCCATCGGGTAGACCGCGACCAGGAAGGCGGCTGCGATGCCCGCCTTCGGCCCGAACAGGCGCCGCGCGAGCAGCCATGTGAGCAGGATGACTGCGACGCCGAAGACGACCTGCGCGGTCTTCACCCAGCCGGGGTGGACGCCGCCGACGCTGTAGAGCGCACCGACCCAGAGCGGGTACACGGGCCCCTTCCACAGCGACGGGTGCGCAACGCCGAACGGTGCGCGCGACCACCACCAGTGACCGTCGGTGAAAGAAGACGCCCTGGGCGTGGTATTCGAGCTGGTCGCCGGCGAGCGCCTGGTCGTGCGTCGCGAGCGCATAGCGCGAGTCGAACGAGCAGACCGAGGCCGATCGCGGCCGCCAGCAAGCGCTTCTCTCCCCCCACCGGGCGGCACGATACCCCGCGCGATCTAGCATCGTGCGTCACACATGAGCATCCCTCCAGAGATCTTCAAGGCCTACGACATCCGCGGGCTGTACGGCGAGCAGATCGACGGTGACACCGCCGAGCGCATCGGCCGCGCGTTCGCGCGCGTGATCGGCGACCTCGCGGGCAAGGCGCCGGCGGACTGCCGCATCGGCCTCGGGCGCGACATGCGCCTGACCGCGCCCGAGCTGGCGGCGCGGTACCGCGACGGCATGGTCGGCGAGGGCGCCACGGTCATAGACGCCGGCCAGGTCGGGACCGAGATGCTCTACTGGCTCGTGGGATCGCGCGAGCTCGACGGCGGGCTGATGTGCACCGCCTCGCACAACCCGAAGGCGTACACGGGAGCCAAGCTCGTCAAGGAGGGAGCGATCGCGCTCAGCGGGGACAGCGGCATCGGGGAGATCCGTGAGCTGGTGCTCGGAGACGATCTCGAGGATCCGCCCGGCGGCGGCTCCGTTGAGGAGGTCGACCTCTACGACGCGTTCCAGGAGGCCGCGCTCGGCGTCATCGACCCGTCGAAGGTGCAGCCGCTGAAGGTCGTCGTGGACGGCGGCCACGGCATGGCCGGTCCGATGGTCGGCCCGCTGCTGGAGCGCCTCCCCATCGAGGTCATCGAGACGTTCTGGACACCCGACGGCAACTTCCCCGACCACGAGCCCAACCCGCTGCTTCCCGAGAACCGCCAGTTCATCATCGACAAGGTCCTCGAGACCGGCGCGGACCTCGGCATCGCGTGGGACGGCGACGGCGACCGCTGCTTCTTCATCGACGACAAGGGGCGTTTCGTCGACGGCGACTTCATGACGGCGATCCTCGCCGAGCATCTGCTCGTCAAGCAGCCGGGATCGCTGATCCTCTACGACGTGCGCGCCTCACGTGCCGTGGCTGACGTCGTGCGCAAGGCCGGCGGTCGCGCCGAGCCCAACCGGGTCGGGCATGCGTTCTTCAAGACGCGGATGCGCGACGACGGCGCGATCTTCGGCGGCGAGGTGTCCGGCCACTACTACTTCCACGACTTCTACAACGCCGACAGCGGCACGATCCCGGCGCTGCTGATCCTCGAGAAGCTGTCGATCGAGGACAAGAAGATGAGCGAGCTCCTCGCTCCCTACCACGACAAGTACTTCATCTCCGGCGAGATCAACTCCGAGGTCGCAGACCAGGAGGGCAAGATGCGGCGAGGTCGAGGAGCGCTACTCCGACGCGCGGGTGGGCCATCTCGACGGCGTCTCCGTCGACTACGACGACTGGCACTTCAACGTGCGCTCGTCGAACACCGAGCCGCTGCTGCGCCTGTGCCTCGAGTCGCTCGCGTCGCGCGAGGACATGGAGGCCCGGCGCGACGAGGTGCTGGGCATCATCCGCTCGTGATCCACTGCCTCCCGATCCCGACCCCGTTCGCAGTCGGGCGCGTGAACGTCTATCTCGTCGAGGACGACCCGCTGACGCTGGTCGACGCGGGGCCGAACTCCGCGACGTCGCTCACCACGCTCGAGAGCGCGCTGGCCGAGCACGGGCGGCGAGTCGAGGACCTCGAGCGGATCGTGATCACGCACCAGCACATCGACCACATCGGGCTCGTGCAGATCCTGGCGGACCGGTCCGGCGCGGAGGTTGTCGCGCTGGAGGCGCTCGCGCCGTGGCTGGCGCGCTACGGCGAGGGCATGGAGGCCGACGACGCGTTCTCCGAGGCGATCATGGCGCGCAACGGGATCCCGGAGGACGTCCGCTATGCGCTGCGGGCGGTGAGCGGCGCGTTTCGCGCATGGGGCGCGGCGCGACGGTCACGACGACGGTTCGCGAGGGCGACACGATCGCGTTCGCGCGAGCGCCGCTGGACGGTCTGGCACCGGCCCGGTCATTCGCCGTCGGACACGGTCTTCCACGACGCCGACCGGCGCGAGCTGATCGGCGGCGACCACCTGATCAAGCACATCTCGTCGAATCCGCTGATCTCGCGGCCGCTCGGACGGCGGCGACCCGGCTGACCGGCCGCAGGCGCTGGCGATCTACCTCGACTCGCTCGCCGAAGACGCGCGAGATGGACGTCGTCCGGGTGCTGCCGGGCCACGGCGAGGAGATCCACGGAGCACGCCGAGCTGATCGAGGAGCGCTTCCGGCTGCACGAGCGCCGCGCGCGCAAGCTGCTCGGGCTGATCGCCGACCAGCCGCGCACCGCGTACGAGCTTGCGCAGGCGATGTGGGGCAACGTCGCCGTGACGCAGGCCTACCTGACGCTGTCGGAGGTGCTCGGGCACGTCGACCTGCTGCGCAACGACGGGCATGTCGTCGAGCACGACGACGGTGGCGTGGCCCGCTTCGCCGTGGCGTAGCATGCCGCTCCGGCTGTGGGGGTCGGGGGTTACATCGTCGGGTTCGCGACGCTGGTCGCGACGGTCGGCTTCGCGACGGTGGCGGGGGTGCTCGTGGTGCGCCGGCGGCTCGACCATCTGCGCGGCTCGGCGCGGGCGGCGGCGCTCGGGCTGACGGTCACGGCGGCGCTGATCGGGGTGCACCTGGTGCCCGGCGCGATCGGGCTGCTGTACCCGGGCGTGGTTGCCGCGTTCGCCGCGATGGTCGCCGCCGCGTGTGCGTTCGTGCCGTTCTCGGCGGCGGGCGTCGCCGATGACGCGCGTTTGGAACCGGACGATCCGCTGCTCTCGCGCGCGCTGGCGCTGGTCGCCGTCGTGGGCGTCGGCGTTGCCTGCCTGGCGTACCTGCGCGTGCACGGCGACCGCGTGCCGGTGGCGATCGACGCGCTCAGCTTCCATCTGCCGGACGTCGCGCGCTGGGCGCAGCAGCACGGGTTCTGGCAGATCCACCAGTTCGTCCCGGACCTCGCGCACGGCAACTACCCGAACAACGGTGACGTGCTGTCGCTGCTGGCGGTGCTGCCGTTCGGCGACCTCGGGCTCGCGCGGATCGTGTTCGTCCCGTGGCTGTTCCTGACCGGGCTGGGCGTGCACGTGCTCGCGCGCGAGCTCGGCGCGCCGCGATCTGCCGCGACGATCTTCGCCGCCGCGGCCGCCGGGTTGCCGATCGTCGCGCGGTCGGCGCTCGTCGGGGTCGATCCCGACGTCGTCATGTACGCGACGTTCAGCGCCGGGCTGGCGTTCCTCGTCCGCCATCGGCGAACCGGCAGCCGGGCGGAGCTCGTGCTCGCCGGTGTTGGGCTGGGCCTTGCGCTCGGGACGAAGTGGTATGGCCTGTCGGCGTTCGCCGTCGTGCTCGTCGTCTGGTGGGCCGCGCGCCGGCGGCTCGATCGGGAGCTCTTCGTCCTGTGCGGCGTGGTGCTGCTTGCCGGCGGGTTCTGGCTGCTGCGCAATCTCGTGTTGTCCGCGAATCCGGTCTTCCCGGTGAAGGTGTCGGTTGCCGGCGTCACGCTGTTCGACGCGCCATATGACGTCGTGCGGGCGAAGGGCGGGTTCACGTTGGCCCACTACGCGGGCGACAGCTCGGTCTGGCGGACGTACCTGTGGCCGGCGTTCAAGGACAGCTTCGGCTTGGCGCTGTTCGTCGCGGTGGCGGGCTCGTTTGCAGCGGTGTGGCTTGGCCGCGCGCGGCGCGAGCTGCTGGTGCTGGCGCTCGTGGCGGCCGGGCTCGCGATCGCGTACGTGCTGACGCCGTACTCGGCGCAGGGGCCGGACGGCCTGCCGGTCCAGGTCAGCGCGAACACGCGCTACGGGGTGCCGGCGCTGCTGGTCGGCGTTCGCGTTGTGCGCGGTCGTCGCCGGCAGGCTCGGGCGTCTGCGCCCGGTCGCCGAGGCGGTGGGCGCGTTCCTGGCGATCGACGGCGTCCGGCGCGCATTCGACGTGCCGGGACACGCGGTCGTGACGACGATCGTGGCGCTCGCGGTGCTGGCCGGCGTCGTCGTGGCGGCCCGGCGCGTGCGCGTCGCACCTGCGGTGGCCGCCGTGGCCTGCTCGCGGTGGTGTTCGCAGGCGCGCGGCGGGCCGACACGCACCTCGACGACACGGCCTGGCGCGGCGACGCGGTACTCGCCTTCGTGCGGACCCACGCCGACGGCGGCCATCGGATCGGCATCGCCGGCCTCTGGACGACGGCGGGCGTCTCGCCGATCCTGCCCGCCTTCGGCCACCGCCTCGACAACCGCGTGGTCTACCTCGGCCCGTTCGAGCGCCACATGCTGCGCCAGTACACGTCCCCCGCCCCGTTCCTCGCCCGGCTGCGCCGCGAGCGCGCCGATCTCCTCCTGCTCGGCCGCGGCTTCCCGCGCCCGGTCGCACAGACCCGCGAGGAGCGCTGGGCCCGCGCGGCGGGCATGCACCTCGTCGCTCGCAGCGCGCGCTTCACGCTGTACGCCTACCAGGCGCGGTGAGAGTAGGGGTCCGAGATCGGGTCAGGCCTCTCTTTGCCACACGGCGATGCGGCAAAGAAAGCCTGACCCCGTCGAGCGCCACTCGAGGATGGGGCGCTCGAGGAAGCGCCAGCTGAGCGCGGCGACGGCGATCGAGGTGGCGATCGTGAGCGGGCCGGCGATCAGGACGATCTCCTTCGCGCTCGCGCCGGCGGGTGCGAGCTCGATCAGCTTGATCGAGAGCACGAAGTGGCAGAGGTAGATGCCGTAGGACCAGCGACCGAGAGCGTTCGTGACGGGGTTGACCGCCCAGCGGGGCGCGCCGCCGCTCGCCCATTGCCACGTCAGCGCTGCGGCGACGAGGCCGCCGGCGAAGAGGATCAGCGCGAGGCAGTGCGCGACGGTGCGCTCGTCGCGATGTGGGTCACGAGGGCAAAGCCTGCGATCGAGATCGCGAGCAGCGCGAGCGAGGCGGCGCGGCCGCCGGTCCCGCGCAGACGCGGCGCGAGGAGCGGCTCGGCTGCGGCGAGCGCAAGGCCGGGGATGAACGCCCAGAGCACGGACGGCAGGCTCATCGAGAACGGATCGGTCAGGGCGGGATAGCGGGGCGCGATCGCCAGGCTCACCGCGCCAAGGACAACGAGCGCCGCGACCATCGCTGCCGAAGGAATTCGCCGGCCCCGCAGCGCCAGCGCCACGAGCGGCAGGGCGAGGTAGAAGGCCACCTCGATGCCCAGCGTCCAGGCCTGCACGATCGTCGAGGCTGCAACCGATGGGTGGTAGTTCTGGGCGAAGCCGAACACGCTCGCCACGTCGGCGAACGAGTTGCGATGCGGGTGCAGGACGAGGATCGAGATCGCCGCGAACAACCAGAAGGCGGGGATGATCCGGCGCGCGCGGCGCCACAGGTGGCGCCCCATGGCGGGTGCCGGGCCGCCGCCGATCCATGCCCGCACGAACGGCCCGCCCACGAAGTAGCCCGTCAGCGCGAAGAAGACGTACAGCCCGGCGTTGAGGTGGCCGCCGACCGTGCCCACGACCGAGCCGTACGCCTCGCGCATCGGCGTGCCCGCGGCGATCGAGGCGCCGAGCAGCACGTGGTAGACGACCACCATCAATGCCGCCAGCGCGCGCAGCGCATCGCCGGCCTCCATGAATCCTTGCCTGCGCGTCATACCCCCGCGCCCGAGAGTACGCCGTCCACGAGCGACGCGGTGCAGTCCCACGTGAACCCCGCGGCACGCCCGACCCCGGCCGCAGCGAGCCGCTCGTCGCCGGCGGCCCGCTCGACCGCGTCGGCGATCGCGCCCGGGTCGCGCGGGTCCACGAGGATCGCCGCGCCGCCGCAGGTGTCCGGCAGCGCCGCGACGTCCGCGGCGACCACCGGCGTCGCCGCACGCCATCGCCTCCAGGCAGGGCAACCCGAAGCCCTCGTAGAGGCTCGGCAGGACGAAGCACAGCGCGCCCGCGTAGAGCCCCGGCAGGTGCTCGTCGGCGACGTGGCCGAGCGACCGGACGGCCGAGGCGTCGCTGCTCGGAGCGGAACTGCGGCCGGTCCCCGCCCGCGGCGACGAGCTCGATCCCCTGCGCGCGCAGGCGCCGCGCGCTCTCCTCGAGCACGCCGAGGTTCTTGCGCGCCGTCCGGCTGGCCACGGTCAGGACGTACGGGCGTGCGAGCCCGAGCGCCGCGCGCGCCGCCGCCGCATCGGCGTCCGGCATGAACCGCTCGTCGACGCCGCCCGGGACGACGACCGGGTCGACGCCGAGCAGCTCGCGCAGCTCCGCGCGCGAGAACTCGCTGACGGTGATGACAGTCGCGCGCGCCGCGCGATCCGCGGCATGACGAACCGCTGCCAGCGCACGTAGAGGTCCGAGTACCAGCCCGGCTCGCGCAGCGCCGCCGCGTCGTGGATGACGACCGCCGTGTTGCGCGCGGCGAGCGGCGCGAGGTTCGCCGGGCACAGCAGCCACTCGGCGCCCCGCGCGGCGAGCGGCAGCGCGCCCTGCTCCCACGCGTGGCCGGCGCGATGCGAGAGCGCGGCCGGCGGGCGGGCCGACGCGCGTAGCGGTCGGGTCGAGGGCGCGGCAGACGCGCGCTCAGCTCGCGCGCCCAGCGCTCGACACCGCCCAGCTCGGGCCGCGCGGCGGCGCGCGCGTCGATGAGGACCGGAGCGCTCAGGCGCGCTCGATCTCCGCCAGGCGGGCGACGTTCGCGCGATCGTCGGGCTCGTCGCTGGCGTCCTGCGCGAACCACGCGTCGAGGATCTCCCCGAGCTGCGCCTCGGACGTGGTGCGCAGGCTGAGCGCAAGCACGTTGGCGTCGTTCCAGCGCCGCGCGCCCGCTGCGGTCGGCGGCGTCGCCGCACAGCGCCGCGCGGATCCCCGCGACCTTGTTGGCCGCCATCGAGGCGCCCGTCCCGGTCCAGCAGCAGACGATCGCCTGCTCGGCGCGGCCGTCGGCGACGTCGCGCGGCCGCAGCCTCGCTGCACCACGCCCAGTCGTCGCGCTCGTCGTCGTTCAGCGCGCCGTGCAGGCAGCGGCTCGTGGCCGCGGCGCCGCAGCTCGTCGACGACGGCGTCGGCGACGCCCGTCCGCTCGTCTGCCGCGACCGCGATCCGCATGCGGCTCAGTATGCCACGGCGCTCGATGAGCTCGGCGAGGCGCTCGCGTCTCGCGGTGCACGTCGGCGCGCTCGAGCACCCACGCGCGCGCCGCCGCGCCGGCGGCCTCGCGCTCCTGCGGCCCGAGCGCCAGCACCTCCGCCAGCGCGGCGCGCAGCGCCGCCGGGTCGCCCGGCGGCATGCAGCCGCCCGCACGGCGGCGCGCACGATCTCGGGAAGCCCGACCTCGTCGGAGGCGACGACCATGCAGCTCCATCGCCATCGCCTCCTTGACGACGACCGGCATCGAGTCGCGGTCGCCGTCGGGCGCGACGACGCAGGGCATCGCCAGGACGTCGGCCCGCTCGAGCTCCGAGCGCACGGCGTCCGGCGCCAGCGCGCCGGCGAGCTCACGCGCCCGAGCCGCCGCGCGAGCGAATCCCGCAGCGGCCCCTCCCCCACGATCCGCACGCGTCGCGTCCAGCGCCTTCCGCCGCGCGCGCGCGAGATCGCCGAAGCCCTTCTTCGCGACGAGCCGCCCGATGCCGACGCACCGTGCGCCCGCCCGGCAGCGGCGCGCGGCGGCGGAAGCGCTCGCCGTCGACGCCCATGACGATCGTGTGGATCTGCGCCTCGGGCGCGACCGTCGCGCAGGTGGCGCGCGTTGTACTCGCAGCCGGTCGTGGCGAACGCCGCGCGCTCGAGCTTCTCCGCAGGTTGCGCGGCCGAGCCAGATGTCCCACGCGTGCGCGGTGACGCTGTACGGGATCGCCCGGTGAGCGCGGCGAGCCGCAGCGCATCCAGCGCAGCGCCCGCGGCGAAGTGCACGTGCATGTGCTCCCCAGGCGCCATGCGCCGCGCCACCGGCGCCAGCGCGCGCAGCGGCCGCGCCCACTCGTCGCGGCGCCAGCGCGCGGCGCCCCGCGAGGTCGCGCGCGCACCGCAGCGGATGGCGCGCGAGCAGCCACGCGAGGTCGCCGAGCCCGCCTCGGTCGCGGTACGTCGCCGGCAGGCCGGCCGGCGGCTCGAGGTCCCCGCGCTCGAGCGCCTCGACGCGAACGGCGTGGCCTGCCGCCTGGAGCGCGAGCAGCTCGTTGACGACGAACGTCTCGGTCAGCACCGGGAACCGGTCCAGGAGCACGACGATGCGCAGCGCGGGCACCGGCGCAACCTAACGACGTGGTGCGGTAGCTTCGCCGTCATGGGGGTGGCCGCAGGGGTGGCACCCGTCATCGAGTCGCGGACGGCGAGCGCGCCACGCGACGCGGCACGGGTCGATCAGGCCGGGGAGCAGCGCCTCGCGCGCGTCGAGTCGCTGCGCGCGCTCGCTGCGATTGGGGTGCTCGTCGGGCACGTGTGGGGCGCCCACCACGCCTTCGGCCAGGGCGCGCGCGACAGCCTGCTCGCGCGGACGTTTTTTTTTT